>SKRC01000024.1 GCA_007118695.1 Balneolaceae bacterium
ATTTAAAAAATTTAAGAAATCATTTGGGTCCTGGTTGATTGGGGGAAATTCAATGAATACCCATGCTATGTGACCAATCATTTATTTGAAAAAAAATTATTCCTATTTTCCATTGCCTGGCAAGTCAAACACGATTGTACTCCGGTTGTTATTTGTTGTGCCGTTCGACCCGGAGGTAAAGATTTTAGTGGTCCCTTCTGAACCCTTTTTTAACTTATTCTTTAAAGCATGGCCGCCATAACACTTTAAAACTTCCTATACCCCAAAAGAATAGGCTAAATCATTAAAAATAATGATCTAATTAATTTTTATGCTTATTTTAATGGGCTTCGGCGGCTGAAGTATAAATTCGTAAGCTAATTTGTAAGTAATATTATTCTGAATGACTGGTAAAAAAAAATTAGGTAAACAGGGGCTTTATAATCCTGCACATGAACACGATGCCTGTGGCATCGGCTTTGTCGTCAATATCAATGGGAAACCATCCAACAAGATTGTCAAACAGGCCATCACGGTATTGAATAATCTGGACCATCGCGGGGCTACCGGAAGTGAGCCCAACAGCGGAGATGGGGCTGGAATTTTGATGCAGATACCGCACAAATTTTTGCAGCAGTCATGCGAAGGCCTGGGTATTGATCTGCCCGCTCCCGGCAATTATGGAGTAGGGATGGTCTTTTTACCAGGGGAACGCGAAGACCGGCGGCCATGTGAAAAAGTTGTTGAATCGATAGTCGAGGAAGAAGGCCTTGAGGTACTCGGATGGCGAAAAGTGCCAACGGACAACTCCAAACTTGGCAAATCGGCAAAAATTTTGGAACCGTCTGTCCGACAGCTTTTTATCCGTCGAAGTGATGAACTTAAAACGGACCTTGATTTCGAACGGAAACTCTATGTTATCCGGCGGCGGGCTACCCGGGCCATTGAGGAGGCCGATCTGGATATCAGGGAAAAGGAATTCTTTTATATCTCCAGCCTGTCTGCCCGTACGATTATCTATAAAGGGATGCTAACCACCAAACAACTCGAAGGTTTTTATCCGGATCTTGAAGATCCCCATATGGAATCGGCCCTCGCTTTGGTCCACTCCCGTTTCAGTACCAATACCTTTCCAAGTTGGGAACTGGCCCATCCATACAGGTACCTGATACATAACGGCGAAATTAACACAATGCGGGGCAACCAAAACTGGATGCATGCCCGCCAATCCCGGTTTGAATCCGAATTGTTTGGCGATGATTTGAAAAAGCTCATGCCGATCATCCAGGAAGGCGGCAGTGACTCCGGAAGGTTTGACAACTGCCTGGAATTTCTATACCTGAGTGGCCGCTCACTTCCCCATGCCATGATGATGATGATACCGGAGCCGTGGGAAAAGCACGACAGCATGGACGACAATCTGCGTGCATTCTATGAATTTCACAGCTGCATGATGGAACCATGGGATGGCCCGGCTTCCATTGCCTTTACCGATGGCAAAGTCGTAGGAGCAACGCTGGACCGAAACGGGTTGCGGCCCTCCCGCTATTATGTAACCCGCGACAACATTGTGGTTTTGGCCTCCGAAGTCGGGGTTCTTGATATTCCTGCCGAGGAGATCGTCAAGAAAGAGAGGCTGCAGCCCGGCCGAATGCTGCTGATCGATACCGAGGAAGAGCGAATTATCAGTGATAAAGAGATTAAAGAAAAGATTGCTTCCGAGCATCCATATCGCAGCTGGCTGAATGAAAACCTGGTAAAATTTGACAAGGTCACTGAAAACCTGACCTATAAAGAGCCGGCACTCAGCCACGAGCAGATCGTCCACCGGCAAAAAGTGTTCGGCTATACCTACGAAGACCTCAAGATCAATATTGGGCCGATGGCCGAAAATATGTTGCAGCCGGTAGGTTCCATGGGCAACGATGCCCCCATCGCCGTTCTATCGAATCAGCCGCAGCTGTTATACAACTATTTCAAACAGCTATTTGCACAGGTAACCAACCCACCCATTGACCCTATCCGCGAGGAATTGATTACCTCAACCGAGACAATTCTCGGCTCCCAGGGCAACATTCTGAAACCCGGCCCCGAAAGCTGCCGGCAGATTGAGCTGAAGACACCCGTTTTGACCAACGAGGAGCTGAAACAGCTTCAAAACCTCGAACTGAGCCGGTTTAAAAGTGTAAAATTACCGATTGTCTTTGAAGCCGGCAGCGGTGGAAAAGGGCTGAAAAAAGCCCTGGATCAGCTTTTCAAGTCAGCTGACAAAGCGATTGAAAACGGCGCCAACATCCTGATACTTTCCGACCGTGATTTCGATGATAAGCACGCCCCCATTCCGGCACTGCTGGCCGTCTCAGGGCTGCACCATCACCTGATCCGCAGCGGCAAACGAACGGATGCCGGGCTTGTTTTGGAATCGGGGGAACCGCGTGAGACACATCACTTCTGTACCCTGCTTGGCTATGGAGTAGATGCGGTAAATCCCTATATGGCCTATGAAAGCCTGTATGATCTAATCCAGGAAGGCCTGATTAAGGATATTTCTTACAAGAAGGCGGTGAAAGGATACAACAAGGCAGTGGTCAAAGGAATTGTAAAGGTGATGTCCAAAATGGGGATCTCCACGATCAAATCGTACAGGGGTGCCCAGATATTTGAAGCCCTTGGCATCAACCAGGATGTAATCGACACGTATTTCACCTGGACGGATTCGCGAATCGAAGGTATCGGGCTGGATATGATTGCCAAAGAAGCTGAATTAAGGCACGAACGCGCCTATCCGAAAGTGCGACTGAACGGCCAGGTGCTCGATGAGGGCGGACAGTACAAATGGCGGAAAAATGGTGAGTACCACATGTACAATCCCGAGACCGTCCATTTGTTGCAATTTGCCAGTAAAACCGGTGATTACAAGTTATACAAGGAATATGCAAAACGACTCGATGAACAATTGGATCCGCCGGCAACGCTGCGGCACCTGCTCGATTTTAATGATTCCAATGAACCGGTTCCCATTGAAGAGGTCGAATCCGTTGAGTCGATATGCAAACGGTTCAAGACCGGCGCCATGTCCTACGGCTCAATCAGCCGGGAGACCCATGAAGCGCTCGCAATTGCCATGAACCGGATTGGCGGGAAAAGCAACAGCGGTGAAGGTGGAGAGGAATCCCACCGTTACACACCCGATGCCAATGGAGATTCCCGGAACAGCGCTATCAAACAGGTAGCCTCCGGGCGTTTTGGAGTAACCAGTGAATACCTCAATAGCGCCAATGAACTCCAGATTAAAATGGCCCAGGGAGCCAAGCCGGGAGAAGGCGGAGAACTGCCCGGCCGCAAGGTTTATCCCTGGATTGCAGAAGCCCGGTTGTCGACTACCGGGGTTGGATTGATTTCACCGCCGCCGCACCACGACATCTATTCCATTGAGGATCTGGCACAACTCATTCATGATCTCAAAAACTCGAACAAAGATGCCCGTATCAATGTGAAGCTGGTATCATTGGTTGGCGTGGGAACCATTGCAGCGGGTGTCTCCAAAGGCCATGCCGATGTGATACTGATCAGCGGCCATGATGGCGGTACCGGGGCCTCCCCCCAGACGAGCATCAAACACGCCGGCCTTCCGTGGGAGCTCGGCCTTGCCGAAACACACCAGACACTGGTTCTTAATGACCTTCGAAGCCGTGTGGTTCTTGAAACAGATGGCCAGATCAAGACCGGCCGCGATATCGTAATTGCCGCATTGCTTGGAGCCGAAGAGTACGGTTTTGGCACCAGCGCCCTGATCACCCTCGGATGTATCATGATGCGCGTATGCCATCTCGATACCTGCCCTGTTGGAGTGGCCACTCAGAACCCGGAACTTCGCCACAAATTTAAAGGCGATCCGCAGTATGTTGTCAATTTCATGAAGTTTGTAGCCCAGGACATTCGTGAGCACATGGCTAAACTTGGCTTCCGTACGATCGATGAAATGATTGGCCGGACCGATGTTCTCAAGCAACGCAAAACCGATCACTGGAAAGGCAAATACCTGGACCTTTCCCCGATACTCTACCGGCCTGAAACAGTTGAAGGAGTCGGCATCCGCAATCTGATTCAACAGAATCACGGGCTGGATAATGCACTTGACAAACAGACATTATTGGATATCTGTGAACCTGCAATTACAAATAAAGAGCCGGTGAAGGCAAAACTTCCAATCAGAAACATCAACCGGGTGGTTGGTACCATTGTTGGCAGTGAAGTAACCCGGCGATACGGAAGTGAGGGGCTTCCCGAAGACACCATCCACCTGACGTTCAATGGATCGGCCGGACAGAGTTTCGGCGCTTTCATCCCCAAGGGGATGACACTCGAACTGAAAGGTGATGCCAATGATTATTTTGGCAAGGGACTTTCAGGGGGCAAGTTGATCCTGTATCCCGATGATGGAATAAGCTTTAAGCCCGAGGAGAATATTATCGTCGGCAATGTCTCATTCTATGGAGCTACCAGCGGCGAGGCATATATCCGCGGCATGGCCGGTGAGCGATTCTGCGTTAGAAACAGCGGTGTCAAAGCCGTCGTTGAAGCGGTAGGTGATCACGCCTGTGAATACATGACAGGTGGCCGTGTTATCGTACTCGGGCCGACCGGCCGTAATTTTGCCGCAGGTATGTCGGGTGGTATCGCATATGTACTGGATGAAGTAGGGCATTTTGGACATAACTGCAACATGGAGATGGTATCTCTGCAGCGCCTGCAGGATGAGGAAGAAATCCGGCAGGTCAAGCAGATGATCATGAACCATGGCGAATATACCGACAGCCACCTGGCCTGGAAAGTACTGGCCAAATGGGATGATATGGTGCACAAGTTTGTAAAAGTGATGCCTCAGGATTTCGAGCAAATACAAAAAGCAATCGCAGAAGCCGAAAAGAAAGGCTTGAAAGGTGATGAAGCAGCGATGGAAGCATTTCTTCAAAGCAAGGCAGAGAAAGCTGCTGCAAGTGAATTAGCTGATTGATTGCAAAAACAGTTACTGATATCCGATTGCCACTGCCCGGCCGGTGATTACTGGCCTGCGGGCATCGGATGATGAAACACTGGAATAGTAAATTTTAAGGTAAACGAGATAAGGATTATAGATTATGGGTAAACCAACCGGCTTTATGGAGTATGAGCGAAAGTCAACTCCTAACCGAAAACCCGAAGAACGAATTAAAGACTGGGAAGAATTTCATGAGCACCTGCCGGAGGAAGAGCTGCAACGCCAGGGGGCACGCTGTATGGATTGTGGCATTCCTTTTTGTCAAACCGGTAGCGACTGGGATGGTAAATCGCTGGGTTGTCCGATCCATAATTTGATCCCGGAATGGAATGACCTTGTCTACAGGGGCAAATGGAAAGAAGCCCTCCACCGGTTGCACAAAACAAACAACTTCCCGGAGTTTACCGGCCGGGCCTGTCCGGCTCCCTGCGAAAGTTCCTGTGTACTCGGAATTACCGATCCGCCGGTGGCAATCAAAAGTATCGAACAGGCCATCATCGACCGTGGATTTGAGGAAGGATGGGTTCTGCCCGATCCGCCCGATACACGTACCGGAAAAACCGTTGGTATTGTCGGTTCAGGGCCGGCCGGACTGGCAGCAGCGGCTCAACTCAACAAGGCCGGGCACAAGGTAACCGTTTACGAACGGGCCGACCGGATCGGCGGGCTGCTTACATACGGAATTCCCAACATGAAGCTGGACAAGTCCATCGTCAAACGGCGGATTGAGTTAATGGAAGAAGAGGGCATTGAATTTATCACAAATACCGAGATCGGCAAGGATATTCCTGCCGGCGAACTCAGGAAAAAGCACGATGCCCTGATTCTTGCCGGCGGTGCGACGAAACCCCGGAACCTTGACATTGAAGGCCGGGAACTCGATGGGATTCACTTTGCTATGGATTTTTTACACGCCGACACCAAAAGCCTGCTCGATTCCCGCCACAAGGATGGCAACTATATCTCTGCCGAAGGAAAGGATGTGATCGTCATTGGTGGCGGGGATACCGGCACAGACTGTGTAAGTACGTCATTGAGACACAACTGCAAGAGCCTTACCCAATTCGAAATCCTGCCCAAGCCGCCGGATGATCGAGCCGGCAACAACCCCTGGCCCGAATGGCCCAACATCTATAAACTGGATTACGGGCAGGAAGAGGCGAAAAACAAGTTTGGCGATGACCCGCGTCAGTACGAGGTGATGACCAAAAAATTTGTCGGTAACAGTAAGGGACAGGTAAAAGAACTGCATACCGTACAGATTACCTGGGAAACGGGCAACAACGGGCGCATGGCTCCAAAAGAGGTTGAAGGCAGTGAGAAAGTATGGAAGGCCGACCTGGTTTTACTGGCAATGGGTTTTCTGGGCCCTGAAAGCCCGGTTCTGGACCAGCTGAACATAGAGCGGGACGACCGCAGCAATGCCAGGGCAAAACACGAGGAGTATATCACCAATGTGGAAGGTGTATTTGCCGCCGGCGACATGCGGCGCGGCCAGAGCCTGATTGTCTGGGCGATCAATGAAGGCCGCGGTGCGGCACG
>SKRC01000133.1 GCA_007118695.1 Balneolaceae bacterium
TAAATGTATCACGCAACAGCAGGTTGAGGAATGTTCTGATTCTTTGGATGTGCATACCGCAATTATTATGGGTGCATTAGCTTATCACAAACAAATATCATACAAATACCTGCACATGTTTACTGAAGATGTTCGCCCTCAAATTCCTATGGATTTTTATGTTGAACCAAAAAGAATCAGGAATGATTAACCAGATCGGTCATGACAAATAAAGAACTTCGGGAATTAGTTGCCAATTCAGATAATTATGAACAGTTCAAAAACTTACTGCGTCTTTACCAAATAAGACTGCCCAACCGTTCCATCGCCCACACCGCATTCAGCCGGTGAGCGGAATAACGTTCTGTGAACCCGCCCATTTATATCCTGCATCCCGGCTATGGTTCTCATGAGTGAATTATTTATATAGGCTGCAATCAATTTACCTGTTTCCGGAAACCACAATATCATCTTTCGTAGTACCCATGATATGTAACAGTTCCTCCGAAGCTTCTGCTGAAACCTGATGTTTCTCGAGTGTCCCAACAAAGAGTTCGACCATTCTATCCCATTCCCTCTTCGATACATTCAGGCCCCTGTGGGCTTCTCTCATGTCGAGGCCTGTGTATTGACAGGGGCCGCCGGTTACCTGGCATACCATGGTAGTAACCTGGAATTTTACATAGGGAGCTGTGTCTGCCGTCTTTCTTTCTTTTACAACCGGATTCGACAAAATCACAGGATCTTGTATAAAAACATCTACAAAATCATTGACAACAAGTGAAATTTGCTCCAGTCCGCCAAGCCTGATAAATAACGACTCTTCCATTTCTGCTGCATTCTGCGAATAGGCTGTACAAATCATCGTTAAAACCATAATCGGTGTTAAGATCAGTGCTGAAAATCGTTTGGGTTTCAAATACTTCATAACTGCCTCCATGTTTTGTTTGTTTTTTTATTTTTGATACAATTCGTATTGAATCGTGGTTTCCAGCTGGAAATATGTGATTTCTTATTCTATTTATGCTTCGGCCGTCACCGGATCAATCACAGCGCTGATTTCAGAGACCAGATTAGCCGGAAATCCTGATTGGTCGGCGTGTTCACGGATCAAAGTTTCATCCGGTGCAATGTAGATGCAATAAATTTTATTTCCGGCTACGTAACTGTGAACCCATTGTACTTCAGGCCCAAGTTTCAATAATGTTTCGCATGATTTTTGTGAGGCTTTCTGCAGGTCGGCTGGTGTCATATCACCGGCGCCGGGCATTTGGCGTTCAATGATCTATTTAGGCATGGCTTTGGTATTTAGTATAGGTTTTTCCAGGAGTTGTGAGCTCCGGAGTTTTATCTGTTCAAAGCGGGAATGTCCCGTTTCTTTGATAAAACATAATCCGGGAGAACCTTGCTACCACGTTTGATTCAATAATTGGTAATTTTGGTTCTGTGTGAATGCTTATACAGAGAAGCTGCTGATATTACGCTATACGATTTGCATAATCTGAGGGGAGGATTCCAAATTGGGTCAGGAAACATTTTGAAAAATAGGAAGGGTTGTTAAAACCGGTTTCATAGGCTATTTGAGAGATGTTACCCTGTCTGTTCTCTATCATTTCAAGGGCTTTATTTAGTCTGTACTCTTTTACAAAGCTGGCCGCTGATTGTCCTGTTACATTTGTAATTTTTCGATATAAATGTGATCTGCTCACCCCAATATGCCTGCTGAGATCTTCTACATTAAATCGCTCCCGGTTCCAGTACATTTCAGTTGTATCCATCAACCGATTTAAAAAATCTTCATCACCGGGATCCAGGGTTTTGAGGCTGTTCGCTTCCAAAAACTGCCCAAAATTTTCTTTTTTATACTGCTCTTTCACTTTAGAAGAGAGGATCACCTCCCCTTCAGATGCGATATGGCACAGTCGGACTGCCGATTGAACAACCTCACCAAAAAATTCCTCCTTTTGGGTAACCGGGTCACCGGCACTGATACTCATGCCAAGTTGAATATTCATGCCGGATTCCCGGAAGTGGTTCTGAATTTCAATGACACATTGAACTGCATTGGTAACCGATGCAAAAGAAGCGGTATAACCATGAACGGATAGTTCCACCTCTTTTCCGTTGAATTCTTCCATTTTAGATTGAATAATCTGTCTGCAATGGCTGATCAGGCTGTTAACACTGGCCATTGATTGCTCTAAATGAATCGATGGAATATTCTTCAGCTCTGCAAGCAACAGGGCCCGAAAAGCAGGCTCTTCGATGATAAGAAGATCTCTTTTACCGGTATTATCTTCAACCTTCGGATCTTCAATTCTGCCAAGAAATGTTTCAACCAAATTCGAGTTTACTTCTATAATACGGTGGGGTATCAAGCCGTGAGCTTCCTCGTGCATGGCTTCCACGGCCTTACTGTTATCAGCGTCAATCAGGCAAAACGCCGTTCCTCTCTCTTCATCAAACCAATATGTTAACGCCTTGCAGCCAAACTTATCCTGAATCTTCAGGTCCTTTTGGTGGGCTTCTGCAACATCCTGAGCTGTAACACCAACAATATCATGGCGATCCATAAATATCGGCATAGGCATTTATCTTAGCAGGCTGGAAAGAACTGAATCTCCTCCAGCTGACTTTCCGGAAAGAAATTATGCAAGGATTATAGTACATAAATGGAAACCAATCAAACTTCCCTCAAACATTCCAATTAACTCATTTTGATTATTAATGAATCGGATGTTATCCACCTGGTATTTTTTGTAGTAGATAAGACTACATAACCGAGTGTAAAAAGTATTACACATTTCTTAGCCTTTTGAATACAGATAATCATTGTCCTGCTTCGGAACTTTCGGATGAAGATCAAATGATGATGTTAAATAAAAAAGATAAATAATGAAGAGACCTGTCATGAAATATGTGATAACTTACTTTACAATGTTGCTCCTTTTGCTGATCTGCTCACTTCCACTGCATGCTCAGCAACCAACCCAACAACAGATGCAGCAACAGATGCAGGAAATGCAGAAACGCTTGAATACAATGCTCGAGCGTAATCATGAAATGAACCGGCAGATGCTTCACAGAATGGAGCAGGCTCAAAATGAGCAGATGCGAAATCAATACCAGATGATGCACCGGTTTGGAGAACAAATGGGAATGACACTCGGCAACATGAAGAATGCAGCCGAGCGTTGTGAACTGATGCTCCGGGACCGTGAGATGATGCGTGATCGTGATATGCAGCGGGATATGGAACGGATGCGCAGGCATTTGTCAGATATGACCAATGAGATGGAGGAAGCACTGCAGACGATGGAGAGAATGAACCAGCGGTTGCAAGAGCAATGATCCGAAATCAGGGTGTCGGTTTGTCGAAAGTTGAAATCACTGATAGATGCTTTACAGTTGATCAGTCAAATCACACAGTAATACATAATGGGGGATGAGTTAGTGCATAAACTTCAAATACTTCTGATTCTCGGTTGCATGCTGCTTGAATTAGCTACAGGAGCCGGCGTGGCAAAAGCGCAGCAGGTGACATATTCAGGAAGTATGCAATACGCGACCGGCTCCTATATTTTTACCGAACGGACAGGAAGTTTATATATCATGAATGGACTAAGCATTTCAGGTGACCGGGGCAGTGTATCTTTTACCGTTCCCTATGTGATTCAAAACAGTCCGTGGATTTCTTACACCCACGGGGGTGGCATTCCTACCGGAGGCAGCCGCCATGGCCAGGTTGGTCGAGATGAGAATGGAACGATTTCCATTGGATTAAGTGAGTCGACACCGGATATTTCAGCCGGCATAGGGTGGAGTGTGAGAATGTAGTGTGATAGTGGAAAAGAGGAGTCATTAAATATAAAACGATTCGTCGACAGGTATCAACATTTAATGTGAACCCTCAACACTCACAGTTGACATATTCCATTTTCCATCATAAATCCGTAACTGTATATGGTAAAAGGCCCAAATTCAAATAAAACAGGTTGAATGGAATAAAGATTTATGTGCTGATTTCGCGCCAGGCCAATACGTCATAGTCTAATCAAGAATTCCCTACAAAGTTATTGGTCAATCTCTCACAAATAGTCAGGCCAATTTGTGTTACCATGTTTATAGACTCTTTTGAGATACAGGGATAAAAAAATTTAAGAGCACAGTTTAAAACTGTACTACGGAACAGTTTTGAACAGGTCAGAAAAATCACCCGCTGACTGTCATCATGTTTCTTATATCAAAGAAACGGATGATTGTGCTCCGGTTCAATATTTTACTGGTGGAATGCAAGTTGAATGTTTCCATTTATCAACTATGAACCCTTAATTGATTCCTCATGAAATCAATCCTTGCACTTTTAATTGCCACGGTGGCTGCATTGGGAATGGTAATATCTGAAACAAATGAAGATTCGCTATTTGTCGTTCTCACATCAGGTGACGCTGAAACTCAAATGATGGCCATGGTACTGGCCACCCAATCCTTAAACCAGGATGTGCCGGTGCGTGTTCTGCTGTGCAGTGATGCAGGAAACCTGGCTTTGAAAGATAGTGAATTTCCTTCCTTTGCCCCTGCAGGCCGGTCCCCAAAACAACTTCTTCAGGGTTTGATAGACCGTGGGGTTACTGCAGAAGTATGTGGAATTTATCTGCCAAACCGTGAATATACAGAAGCGGATTTTATGGACGGTATTGGTGTTGCATCACCGCCGGAGGTGGCTGGTTTTATGAAACAGAAAGGAGTCAGATATTTCACTTTTTAGTGAGTGAGTTATTCCCTGATTGCAGGTAAACCCCTGCGTGGGTTTTCAGAATATTTCTACCCCAAATACATACCCCATGATCAAATACATGAGAAAAGTGATTAAGAACATCATGGTTACGTTGAAGATAATTCCTTTACATTTCCTCCAGCTTTTTCAGTATCCCTTTCACCTGGTCCCAGTCGGTATATTCATAATCCCGCGTTGTATCGATGTCACCCCCGGAGCGTTTGCTGATGAGCCGCATGATAAACCGTTTGAAAAAATCATATTTGGTATACAACAATGCTCCGGCTACCTGTTCGATATGGTCTGGCGTCCAGCCGGTCAGTGACAGGAATGTATTCGTATGCTCTTTCAATTCTTTCCAGGATTCCTCATCCTGGGAGGCGGCTACCAAGCTGACCGACAAAAAGGCGCTCTTCATATTATTCAAAATCTCGTGATATTCTCTTGCATAATGCTGAATGGAGGTTTGATAATTGCCTGCATGAATGGAGCCCGCAATGATGGCTGTATGATAACCCCGGGGTGAGGGCGGACTCAGAGTTGCATCAAACATTTCGACCTTGTGCCCCGATTTTTCGGCTTCCTCCTTCAGAAATTCGCTAATCTTGCGTGTATGACCTTCCGTTGTTCCATATACGATTAGTAATTTCATGGCGTCCTCAACTATTTTTCAGGTTTGAGTTTTATTTATACTACCATTTTTAACATCACCATGATGTAGAAGGAACCGCAATTTTTATGTAATGTAATTCCTTACAAGGGATATACCGTGGCAGGGCCATGGAATTGAATAAACCGTGTCATAAAATTCGATGCTATTTCGATCTTATGATTAACTATTTGAGGCAAGTCGTTAAATAGGGGTTTTCCTTTCATTCATATATGTATTTCCCCTACATCTTCCGGCCGGTTAACTATTTAGCTTGCTATCATTTTGTTGCTCATTGACAATCGGAATATCAACCATAAACAAGCTTTATTTCCGATACCGTTCGAAGATTTCTTGCATTGGTTTGTTTTCTATATTATTGGATACTATCTGACTATTAATCAAGATCACATCACCCTATGAAGAAAACAGGTTTATTAATTGCGATTCTCATGTTGAGCACGCTATCGGCAATGGCACAAACCGGTTTTGAGACCTATCACGACCGCACAAGGTTCCTGATGACTACACCCGGATCCATGAAATTCGGGTTATACGGATACGATAATCCGGCTATGCTCAACACCATGCATCAACCCGATATGATGTTTCAGTGGAGTGATGACGGAGGATTTACCGGTTTGAACCAGTGGGGGTTCTTTGCCGGAGGCCCTCATGCCGGTTTTGGCGTTTTTACCCAAAATATCGGGGATATGCGGTTGTCCGATTATCGCATCAGTATGGCATTCGGCGATGAAACCGGCAGTATCGGAATCGGGTACGGTTGGTACGGCGGGGATTTTGATCTTGACCGGAATCTGACCCTGGGGACGCTGACCCGTCCCAGCAGGTATCTGTCGATCGGGCTTTTCGGGACCCGAAGCCTGGAACGGGCGGATTATGAAGGAGTACTGGATATCGGGATCCGGCCATTTGGCCATGAGCGGCTGACCCTTTTTGGCGATTATGCCGTAAACTCCGTACAGGGTTTCGGTGATGCGATCTGGTCGGCCGGTGCTGCTGTTGAAGCCTTGCCCGGCATCCGGATAGCCACACGTTACATCCACGATACAGGCATAACGGCCGGCCTGCAGGTGAACCTGAGACGTGCCGGTGTGAGTGTTCAAACCCATATGGATGCCGATCGCAACCACGCATTCAATTCCTATGGCGTGCGGGCCGGGGCGTACGACCGCAATATCCGGGACACCTATTTTGCGGAAGAAGAAAATTATGTTGACCTGAGCCTGAGAGAATCAAGAAGTTATCAGACCCGCCGCTTTTTTGATACTTCCGTATCCCTGTACGAAACCCTAAAAACTATTGAAGAGGCACGAAAGGATCCCACGGTCGGAGGAATTTTGATTAATGCCACGGCCATGTCGATCAGCCAGGGAATGGTGTGGGAAATCAAAGAGGAGCTGCAAAAACTGCGCGATGAAGGCAAGCAGGTGATACTTTACCTGGAACGCGGCGGTATGAATTCCCTGCACCTCATCACGGCGGCCGATAAAGTGGTAATGGACCCGGAAGGGAGCCTGATGCTTCCCGGCTATGTGATGGGCAGCACCTATCTTGCCGATTTGCTTGCCCGTGCCGGTATTGGTGTGGATGAGTTCCGTGAGATGGAATACAAATCCGCATTTGAATTGTTATCCCGCACGGACATGTCGGAGGCCGACCGTGAACAGCGTCAGGCGCTGATCGACGGGTTTTATGACCTGACCCGAAAAGGCATCCTCGACAACCGCGGCCTGAGCGAGTCGCAGTACGATTCGCTGATTAATTTCGGCGCGGCCCTTCTGCCCGGTGAACTGGTGGAAGCCGGGTTGGTGGATACCCTCGCACGGTTTTCCGACATCAACGGGGTCCTGGAGGAAGTTGCAGGTTATAAACCCAATCGCATCAGTCCGGATAATCTCATTGCCCGACAGCTTCCCGGAGATCATTACTGGGGCGCCAAGCCCCGGATCGGGGTGCTTTACGCCATCGGGCCAACGCTGACCGATACCGGTATCCGCGGGCGTACACTGGCCTCGGAAATACGGAAGATGAGGGATGATGACAATATCAAAGCGATTGTAATGCGTGTCGATTCCCCGGGAGGGGATGCCCTGGCATCGGACCTGGTAGCCGAAGAAATTAAGAAAACTGCCGGGGTAAAACCTGTTATCGTATCGATGGGAAATGTAGCGGCTTCCGGCGGCTACTGGATATCGATGTATGCCGATACGATCATGGCCCTGCCGAATACGGTAACGGGAAGCATCGGGGTCATCGGCGGCTGGTTATACGATGACGGATTCAGCGAAAACATGTATCTGAATACCGATCATGTACAGAGGGGGGAGTCGGCCGATTTGATGTTCGGACCCACCTTGCCGCTGATCGGCTTAACCCTGCCGGGGCGTTCGTTAACCGAAGAGGAACGAGAGCGATTTGTCGATCGACTCAACAGGTTGTATAACCGCTTTATAGGAAAAGTGGCCGAAGGCAGGGGTAAAGAATTTGATGAAATCAAAGAGATCGCCGCCGGTCGTGTCTGGCTTGGTAGTGATGCCCTGGAGCTCGGACTGGTGGATGAAATCGGGTCGATGAATGCCGCCATCCATATGGCCAGGGATGCGGCGGGCATGGATGACGATGAAGAATTTGATATCACAGAAGGCCCGGAACCACCGCCTTTCCGGCTGCCGCGATTTCTGTCCGCTATCGGGATAGAGGAGCCGAAAGCGAAAGATCCTATGGTGGAATTTCTGGAAATGATGATTGAGCACAAAGGCGAACCCATGGTGGTCATGCCGTTTGAGTACTATCACCTTTTTTACCAGTTGATGAAATAATTGATATAAATTGAGAAAACGAAAAACCGGCCCTGCTGATTCAGTTTATCCACTTGAATTTCACGGTTTGGCGGAGTGCCTGATATAGATATAGTAGTACATGACAGAAATGAGTATTCCCCCTCCGATAATATTTCCGACAGAGACAAAGAATAAATTGGAAGCAATGGCCCAAAAAGTTATTTCCGTAGCCAATTCCGGGTTCCCTGAGCCTGTCGTCAGCGAAAGAAAAAATGGAAACATGTTCCCGGTGTTGTGCTGAAAATTCATAGCCGGCACGGCAGCTACCGGAAGAATGAGGACAATAAATCGATCGATCACAGAGCGTCCGGCCATAGCCATCCAAAGTCCTGAACAGATGAGCATGTTTCCGAAAATTCCGATGATAACACTTTGCAGTGGCGTATACGATATTTTATTTGCTGTTGATATCTTTGCAGCATCTATCAGGGCACCGTCAAAAACTGTGGCCACCCCTGAGAAGTAGAATAATACAACAATACTAAAAGCTCCAAAAAGATTGGCAACTAACACGATAGACCATTTTTTCGCGATTTCAGTAAACGTGAGATTTCCGGATGCAAGCGCCATGGCCGAGAGGTTGTTTGTAGTAAAAATCTCGGCACCCGAAATAAACGCTATGATGTATCCCATTGCGTAAAAAAGAGGACTGATCAGTGCGGATGTCCCATCTCCAATATCCGGGTGGGACAGGATAAAAAGTTCGTACATGGCTCCAAACGATATAAAACCACCCCCCATCAGGCCTAATAAAAATGTTTTATAAGCGGGGAACAGATTCTTTTTAACCCCGATTTCAAGTACCCGTTCGGCAACCTGGTCAGGTTCGTAGGCGTCAAAGCCAAACGGGCCGAACTTCGCAGAAGGATCTTTAGACCCATCACTTTTCGCCATAATTCCGGTATTTGTTTATTCCTGATGCAATCTTTGAATAGGAAAAAATACAATCTTTCAATTTAGTTCTTCGGTATATCGTCATTTAAAAAACCTGGTATTCTACAGTTTTGAACTTATTTAGAAAACAAGCTATCCATTTTATAACAAGCAAGATAAAAGGGATTCTTTTAGGATACTGTGGGGGATTCCCTGATTCCGCAGGATACCTGGTTCGCGAACAACTGACCGGTTTCGATTTTCCGAACGATGCAGTTGGAGAAACATATGATGTCTCCGGCTCTGTTGCATTCAATGCAGAAGGTGAAGTTGTAACAGGGGAATCGAGTATTGTAGTGGCCTTCAATCGGATTTTCGGGATCGACTCTGAACAATTTCATAAAGAATTACTCAAACTGTAATTTCCGGCAGACGCTTCTCGATCATCTCACGGCGGTGTTCCAGCGATTCAGGCAGCCAGATCTTTCTGCCCAGATCCTCCTCCGCCTGCACGGCTTCGTATCCCGGTCCGTCGGTAGCGATTTCAAACAGAACGCCACCGGGCGATTGAAAGTAAACTGAACGGAAGAAATGGCGGTCGATCTGCCGTGTAGGGTGCAAGCCGTGTTTTATTACTTCCCTGCGCATCCACTCCTGCTCTTCATCATCTTTGGCGCGAAACGCCACGTGATGCACAATACCCCGGCCGGTAGTTCCCTGTTTGGGCTCGGTTTTTTCCAAAATCACGGCACTGCCTATGTCGGCCTTGGTTTGATAAAGCGAAAGATTTCCGTCCTCTTCCTGCTTCTCAAATCCGAATACCTTTTCCAGCAACGCCCCGGTTGCTTCAGCCTCCTTAATGGATAAGACGGTCCCCCAGAATCCGCGGATACCGTGTTCAGGTGGAACGGTACCCTTGTCCCATGCGGACACTTTCCCGATGCCGGGTTCAAATACCAGCTCCAGTTTCAGCCGGTCGGGATCGGCAAATCGCATTACATTTCTGCCGAACCGCTCAAACGGCCCTTTAAAATCGACATCTTGCTCTCCAAAACGTTCGGCCCAGTACGCTTCTGATCCGGCCGGAACCGAGAAAGAAACCACGGTAGCCTCCCCGCTGCCGGATTTGCCCTGAACGGCCATCGGCCAGGGAAAGAAGGTCATGCTCGATCCCGGCTTTTTGGTGCCGTTTACATAGAACAGGTGGTAAGTTGAGGGATCATCCTGGTTTACGGTTTTCATAATCATGCGAAGGCCGAGCGTCTTGACATAGAAATCGGTGGTGCGCTGTCCATCGCCGCCCAGCACGGTAATGTGGTGAATTCCTTTTTGAGGTTTTTTCATAAGACTTCTCTTTTATTTGTGTTAAATCCGGTTTGTTTTTCTCGATGTTATATTAACATTAAACAATTTAATATTCAATTAAGTTGCAGGGTGTGGCATTACATTTCTCTCAGTGATTGCCTGACAAAACGCTCCGAATTTATTCCGGATCTTCTTTCTTCGTGAGGTATAACCCGTAAGGAAATAAAAGATGCTATGAACATAATATCAAATTTACTGCTCACGATTGCAGCAGTGTTTTTGCTTTCCGGATGTTTTTCCCACACCCCGAAAATAGACAAACCCAATTCGGTTGCAGATCTTACTGCCGTTGAAATCGGTGGTATGGACCAGTGGGTCTTGATTCGCGGTGAAGACAGATCAAACCCGATATTGTTATGGCTGCACGGCGGGCCGGGCGCTGCTCAAATGCCGGTTCACCGCGCTTTTAATAAAGGCCTGGAGAAAGAATTTGTGGTGGTTCACTGGGATCAGCGGGGAGCGGGCAAGTCGAATCACAGCGGTTTCAGTCAACAGACCATGACCCTTGATCGCTTTATCGAAGATGTTCATGAAATGACACATTACCTGAAAGAGCGTTTTGATCAGGAAAAAATCTTTCTGCTGGGTCACTCCTGGGGTGCCCAGCTGGGCATTCTCACCGCAAAGCGGTATCCCGGTGATTATCATTCGTATATATCGGTTGCCCAGGTTGTGCATCCTCAACGGGCTGAAGAAATATCATATGAATGGCTGAGTCAGCAGGTGGAACAGTTCAGTTCAAGACGCCAAAAAAGAAAGTTCGAAGAACTGGGCCCGCCTCTGTATGATGAACACGAGCGGTACGTAACGTTTGCAAAGATGAAGGATTCGTTCGGAGGAAGCATGGATGTGGGAATGGGGCGGCTGGCCTGGATATCATTCGGAGCCAAAGAATACACGATTGGCGATTATGTGAAATGGCTGCGCGGGGCCAACCGCGGAAGCGGGCCAATGTGGGAGGAATTACGCGATTTTAATCTCTTCAGGGATGTTCCTTCTCTCGAACTGCCAGTCTGGTTCATTGTTGGAAGCAACGATTTCAATACTCCTGCAATTTTAGTTGAAGAGTATTTCGAATTTACAGATGCCCCCATGGGGAAAGAACTCATCATCATCGAAGGAGTGGCACATGCTCCCTTCATGGGAGCCCCGGATCGATTTAACCAGACAATGATTCAAATCAAGGAAGAAATACTTTAAAATCGATGATGGTAACAGCTATGAACGTTAAAGAACTCATCCATTACGCAACCCTGGCACCATCCGGACACAATACACAACCGTGGAAGTTCTCGATTGATGATAATGTGATTCGGGTCATTCCCGATTTCGAGCGCAGGCTACCGGTAGTCGACCCGGATGATCATGCATTGTATATCAGCCTGGGATGTGCACTTGAGAACCTGATGATTGCAGCAAAACGGCATGGACTGAGTAGCACCATCGACTACTTCCCGCCCGATGAAAAAAGTGAGTGCCTTCGTATAACACTGTCTCCAAATGGTGACCCCGGTGATGAAGATCTTTTTGATGCGATTCATGTCAGACAATCAAACCGCAGTTTATATGATAAAAATGAGATTCCTGAAGGTCATATACACAAACTGATTGAATCAAATATATTTGATACAGTGTTTCTTAAATCATTCGATCCGAACAAACAAGCATCAGAGCCGATAATCAATCTCGTAAAAGAAGCAAACAGGATTCAATTCAATGATCGGCAATTTGTAGAGGAACTGTTGTCCTGGATCCGTTTCACAAAAAAGGAGATGAATAACAGGAAAGACGGACTGACGGCAGAAGTTATGGGATTCCCTTTTGTACCCCGGTGGCTAGGCCGATTAATTCTGAAGACTTTTGCCAAACCGGAAAGTGAAGCTTCAAAATCAGAAAAGCAGATACGCAGCTCATCGCTGTTGATGTTGTTCATCAGTAAAAAGCATGATAAGAGACACTGGGTGGATTTGGGACGCAGTTTTGAGAGAGTTGCTCTTACCGCCACCTCTTTGGGGCTTGCACATGCGCATTTGAACATGCCTTGCGAAGTCGAATCGGTCCGAAATAAATTGTCGTCTCATCTTGAATTGGATCATGATAAACAGCCACTGCTTTTCATACGGTTTGGATATGCTGAAGAACGTCCGCGTTCTCCCAGGCGGCCCGCCGAGGAGGTTATTATGCAATCAGATACAAGGTAATTCCAATGCTTACAGGTAAGAATTCAATATCTCACATTTTCAGTCAGACAGGAATGCCATCGGGCATGAAAACAGGACTGTTTTTGATTTCTGTGCTTTTAATATGGAGCTGTTCTCTGAACAAACTTCCTGCCCAGAAGATCACTGAGGAATTTACTACGAACCTGGATGAACATATTTCCGGGAGTATCGGACTGGTTGCTGGTTGCTTTCTTTCTGTTATCGATGGCCCTGTTTCTGATGATTTTTATTCCATATAAAACAAGGATTTAAAACCCAATTATCTTTGATAAGAAAACTGGAAACTATGGAACTTCATAAACTTCGCCGGGAACTGAAACAAAATAGTGATCCGCAAACACGTGAAAGCGGACAAAGATTTTTTAAGGAAGAAGTACGACTATACGGGGTGAAAACGGCTACAGCGCATAGAATTAGTAAATCTCATTTTCAGCACATCAAAGATAAAACGAAGACCGAAATTTTCGATTTATGCGAAGAGTTGTGGAAATCGGGAATACTGGAAGAAACCTTTGTTGCCTGCAACTGGTCCTACTATATCCGTGAACTCTACGAACCCGGTGATTTCAAAATATTCGAAAAATGGGTTGGAAACTATGTTACCAACTGGGCTTCTTGTGATACATTGTGCAATCACACCATAGGAACATTTTTGGATATGCATCTTCCATTTTGTCCAGCCCAAAAGCAGATTTTTGATGCCGCCTTTACGTTTGATTACGAATCCGATTACAATAAAAGCCGCGATATTGGGGACCCACGATCCTATGATGAGTAAAAGTTCCAGCGGGAGCTCTTCGGCAAGGTATCCGTAATTTTGTGCAACCGGCAGACTCATCAGCATCCATGCCAGCCTGAAGGCAATGACAAAGAAGAGTATCAGCGGTTTATCCCTGTTTTTTGATGGTCTCATATTATTCAGGCTCCATCATTTTGATCTCTGTTTTTTTGAATGGATGATTGAAGCGCCATACATATTCAAAATCATCTCTTTTCAAAATAAAGTACGCGGCAAATATCACGGTTATCGAAAACGGGAAACCGGCACCGACTCCAAGCGGGATGATAGCGGTTAAAAAAAGGATGGCACCGGCACACGCCAGTTTCACCCAAAAGCCTTTCAATGCCATGCCCACAGCAATCAGTCCCTGGCAGACGGCGATCACAGACACCATTATTGTGATATTTTCACTGAACCATCCCTCGATAAAATTGCTATAAAGGGAAATCGACATGCCTGCATACTCCAGGTAAACTTCCGGAGTTGAATGTGCAGTGGTGAAGTTTATATAGCATGCCCAACCAAAAAGCAATGTAAATATAAAGCGGGCCAGTTTTGTAGCCTTTAAGGCAGACAATAAAATCAGAATACCGGCAATATTACTACCGATCCAGATAGTAAGATATGTCTCCAGTCCTTTCATTTAAGGTGTACTTTTAAATTGATCATCAAACATTCTCTCCCACGATGACTTCATCATGAATGGATCGTCTCCAGTTCTCTGCAGGTTCGCCGTCCAGCGGTACGTGGTCGGCCACTCTTTGAACATGGGCACCATCCGGTAGAGAAACCGAAGGGTAAGTTTGGGTTCGTTGGGGAGCCATCCGCCGGATGGTATGAGCTCGATATTGATCTCCCCATTCCTGTTTTGAACGCTGTATTCACCCCTTATCAGGCCGGTCGTAGGATCACCGGCAATTTCAAATATCCCTGATACTTCGGCTCCAACCATCAAGGTACCAACATTTGGGAAGGCGGGAGAGAAGCTGACTTTCACTTCCCGGTCCTTATACGCTCGTGAGAAGCTTTGAACTTCATAGACGGGCCCGTTCAGCGTAAGCTCGTACCTGATTTCACCCGAAGTAACCGTGTTATTGACCGGTTCAGCCAGGGGATGAAGCACACCATCAAATGCCGGGTTCAGAGTGGCAATGAGCGGGTCGGGGCTGTAGCGCGCAAAGTAGATCCTGGAAAAGTCGAGCGGCATCGGGAATGTGTCAGGTTCGTGATACCGGTCTCCGATCTTCACACTCAGGTCGGTATCATTTCGAAGCACAAAGTAAAAATCATGAAGCAATACCAGCGGCATGGCTGAGGGACTTTCAGCCGCCTGGCCCATGGGCGCGAGCAGTCCGAAGGGTTTCCGGGCTCGGTTGCTTCTCTCTTCAAGATGCAGCTCAATCATGCGCCCATCCAGATCCTGAAATGTGATCTGAGCCTGGGCTCCTCTCTCTGTAATCTCAAAAAGGGCGCCATCCATCTCCCTTTCGAGCATATTTGCCAAACCCTTGCCAGCAATGTCAAACTTTTCAGGATCAGGGCTTAATCCGGGTTGGTGATAGACATCTATCCTTCCATCGGTGCGCCAGCCGATTACCAGAATTCCGGTGCCATTGATATCATCATCAAACGCCTGCGGTTCAAATCCCACATAGAGGGAATCCGGATCTTTTTCGATATTGATAAGCAGCAAACGCTCCATCGGATCGATCTCGATCTGGAACGGACTGATCAATGGATCGTTTTTACCCGGATCTGCAGCTCCATATCTCTCTTCAAACGGGGCAGGTTCGGATGCTGAAATTGGCTGAGGGGGTGAATGGCGAAGAAAACCGGCAACCAATACAATCATAATGATAACATTTGGAATGGTTCCGAACCGGGCATCCTGCCAGTATAGGAAAACGAGTATTTGTGATAGTATCACACCTGTGATGGCTGCAATCCACCAGGTGTCCATCTGCAATAACCAGAGAACCCCGGCGGTTGCGAGAGTCAGTGCTGTAGCCAGCCAAAGCAATCCCCACCCGCGGCTGATGGGCAGAGTCAGCTCACTAATCTCTGCCAGTCCAAACGCTTTTACGAAACCCATCAGGTGGATCAGGCCGTGAATGAGGAGGAGGATAAATACAATTGTTCTCATCGCTGATAATTTTCTTTTTTCCATTCGCCTTTCTGACAGAAAATCCATTATTGGGAGAGTTAAGAAACAAATGGATATACATATTCAATCTATTCAATTCGGATGGTTAAAAAGTATCCTCCATTTCCCGATTTTTTTGTAAGGTTTATATACAGGATTGTGTAGTGATATTCCTGTCAAAATTCTTGTTGTATCAGGCAATGTTAGGTTTTCATATTACAAGATCGAATAAACTGCGGTGCAAATAAATTATTTATGACTATTTGATCTTTAGGGTTTTTTTATAAAATTTATTTGGATATAAAAAGCTCACCTCTAATAATCACTCGAAACTATATGGAAACTATATACCTTGAAAAGCAGGGGGAAACTCTGATCTTTCCCAATTCTGAAGATGAGAAAACAGGGCGACTTGAATTAGAACTGAAAATGGCACCGGGAAAATCAGGACCGTGAATACTTTGAAAAATTCAATCAATCCGCCGGGCATGATATTACCTACTATGATGCTCCTCTGAACAGCGATACCGTGAATCTGGTGCAGGGATATGAAGCGGTCTGTGTGTTTGTCAATGATAGAATTGACAAGACCACTCTTAAGAAACTGTCTGAAAACGATATCAGGCTTGTCGCACTGCGCTGTGCCGGCTTTAATAACGTAGACCTTGAAGCGGCTCAGGAATTTGGAATAAAGGTGGTTCGGGTACCCGCCTACTCCCCTGGGGCTGTTGCTGAGCACGCAGTTGCACTGATTCTGACTCTGAACCGTAAAACACACAAAGCGTATAACAGGATCAGTGAAAACAATTTTTCCCTTGAAAAGCTTGCCGGCTTTAATCTTGCCGGAAAAACCGTGGGGGTAATTGGCACAGGTGAGATCGGATCCGTTTTCTGCCGCATAATGCTGGGGTTCGGGTGCAATGTAATCGCATCGGATGTCCATGAATCACAAACATTAAAGCAATCAGGTGTGGTGTATAAAACGTTTGCCGAACTGCTCGGGGAATCCGATATCCTGTCGCTCCATTGTCCGCTTACCCCTGAAACCCATCACCTGTTCAACAAAAAAGCGTTCAAAAAAATGAAAAAGGGAGCCATGCTGATCAATACGGGAAGAGGTGCATTAATAAAAACGAAAGATGCCATTGATGCTTTAAAAACTGAACAACTGGGGCATCTGGGGATCGATGTATATGAACAGGAAGAGAAACTCTTCTTCAGAGACCTGTCTGAAATGATTATACCCGATGATCTGATCGCCCGCCTTATGTCGTTTCATAATGTGCTGATAACCGCGCACCAGGGATTTTTCACCCGGGAAGCCCTGGATCAGATCGCCTCCATTACGCTGCAAAACATCACGGATTTTGAACAGGGAAAGGCAATAAAAAATGAAGTAACGGTTAACTGAGGCAGTTAAATCGATTTATTTTTAATAAAATCAATCACTTTGTTGTGGTGTACGCCAATTCATTTTCATGTATTTCTTCGAGGTACGTTAAATCATTCAACTTGTTCTCCTGCTTTTCCAGGAGTACTGCAGGCGCATATTCCAGTAAAGCCCTGTAGAAATAATGTTTAACCGGATTACGCGAATGTGCAGCGCGGCCAAATTGCCATGAGGTTTTTACGATAGACATGACTTTTTCCCGCCGAAGCCGGTAATAGGTACTGAAGGATTTCTCAACGTCGGGAAAGAAAGATTTCAGACACAGGGCCAGGCATTGGGCGTCTTCTATAGCCTGACAACCTCCCTGTCCGAGATTTGGTGTTGTCGCATGGATTGAATCTCCTATAAACACGATCCTGTTATGACTCCAGGGCCGTCTGAATGTGCCCAGGTCTGCCATATCGTTGCGCAAATATCCCTGGCTGCCCGAAATCATTTTTTTAATGACAGGATGGAAATTGTCGAATAAATCCAATAATTCTTCCCGAACCGTTTCCGGGTTGTCCTGTATTCCGGGTGGGGCAGTTTTTACGGCAAGCCAGAAAATCTCACCGGGCCGATAAGGAACCGTCAGGAACCGCAGACCTTCATCCCAAATCTCAACATAGGAGTCTTGCATCATCTCCGGAACTTCCAGTTTGGTAATACCTCTCCAGATCGTTTGATTGATATACCGAATTCTGATCTCCGGGTAGAGTTTTGTACGAATTAAAGAATTTATTCCATCTGCAGCAATCAAACATTGCGAATGAATCGATGTGTTGTCGGAAAATAAAATTTCAGCATAATCCGGATAGCTTTTTACATCAACGGCCTGTTTAGACAAATGGATGCTTTCTGCCGGCAACCTGCTTTTCAAAATATCGATCAGTAAAGCCCTGTGGATACAGACTGTATCCAGACGAACTGCCAGTTTTCTGCGGATATTCATCTGTTTGTCAGCCAGATAAACATTTTTTATCGATACACCTTGGTCACGAACATCCGTTCCCAGATCAATCCGGTCAAGAATGTCCAATGCGGCATTGGATAATCCGATTCCAGCGCCTGCCTCGGTAAGTTCAGGGGCCTGTTCATACAGGTCAAAAGCAAAACCCGCTTTCTGCAGAGCATTAGCCACTGTCAAACCGCCAATTCCACCACCGATAATTGTAATACCATTGTTCAGATCCATCGTCCGTCTTTTCGTTAGTCCAGCGCTCCAAATAAAATTATAACATCCATCCCGATTATCAGAAATATATCTAATTCTGCCTGCATTACTAATGGCCATTGTATTTATGGGGTGTACAAACACCGGGCCGCTGTCATAAATGAGTCAACGAAAAAATCTGAACGTATGCGAACCAGCTGGACCATTGAAGACGAAGCGGTCATTGCTTTGTTAAAAACCAATGACCATGTCAACCGGATTACCACCGAAACCATGGAACCGTTCGGCATCACCTCCGCTCAGTACAATGTGCTTCGAATATTACGGGGCACCGGACACGAAGGACTTCCGACTCTTGAGCTGGCCGACCGGATGGTTGTGCATTCACCCGGCATCACACGAATGATTGACCGGCTGGAAAAAAAGAAGCTGGTGAGGCGAACCAGATCCAAAAAAGATCGAAGGGTGGTGAACTGTGTAATTACCGAAAAAGGTCTAAAACTGCTAAGTAAGATGGATCAACCGGTATCTGATATGAACAAAAAGATCGTTCAGAATCTTGATTCTAAACAGCTTGATCAGTTGGTAACATTGCTTGACCGAATGAGGGAATGATTACTCTTTGATAAGGCAAACCCATTGCCACACAGCCACTGCAATGAAGTCGAGATCCAAACTTTAACTGAACTGGATCACCTTGAAAACAGTCTCAGAGATGCGGATGATGACGACATGCAACGTAAATCCGGCGATAAAAATCGAATTTCTTGAGGGGAAATGTTTAAGATCACTCTATTGGGATCGACGATATTAAATCAGAGAAGATCCTCCACGGATCATACTAAGCTAAAAAGCAGTTCCGGCAACCTGATCTTAAGCTCTGCTGCGGACTTTGTTTAATTCGATCACTTTGATGCTTACATAAGGGTAAGGTATATTTTTATCTTGTTTCATTACATCGATTTGACCCCGGGGAATTGTCGAAAATGGAAATAAAATTATTTTTTAACCGGCAAAATATGTTCTCAAAGCAGTCATTGATTTTGATAATTTTTATTCTACTTACTGTATTGATCGTATCAGAAACAACAAGGGCTAACAGTGATACCCTGTACATTGAGGCAACTGCTGAGCAGCTCGCTGCCGAAGATCTAAACCTCCAAAATAATCATCGATACTTTGACGGCCCTATTGATGATGCATATGATCCCGATTTTGACGATTCGAATTGGGAGATCGGAGAACAAATGTCTTTGTCCATTCAAAGTATTCATGACTCTTTTTTTGTATTCCGCCCTTTCTATAAAACTTTCACGGATCTCTTTTGGAATTATTGGATTAAGTATTGTTCTCGCTGTTGTCCATTTATTTAGATTTACGCCAGGTTTTCTGTTGATTTTTATTTTGGGCGCAATGATAATTTATACATCAATAAAAGCATTTCGATCGCAGCAGGAGGGCTCGATAATCCTGGGAAGCGGTACAATCATTTTTGTATTGTCCGTCATAGCTGTCCTGCTGCTGGAACATTTTGGGTATCAACCCGATGAGTCTACATTCTCTTTTATACAGTTACCTTTCCTGGGTTTCGGAATTGCCCTTGTCGCTATGTCGATATTTCAGTCCAGATATCAATTCCTGTTGAATCAACAATTGCAAAATCGTTTGCAGGAGGTTAAGCAACTCTCTCAAAAAAATCTTGAACAGGAGCGAAATCTCCATCAATCAGAACTTGAAAAAGTACGACTGGAAACTGAAAATGAGCGCAAGACAGCTGAACTTGAAAAAGCACGCAAAATGCAGTTATCGTTGCTTCCTGCGGGTTTGCCTTCATCAAACATGTATGACATTCAGGCAAAGATGCTGACAGCAAATGAGGTAGGAGGTGATTACTACGACTACATCGAATTGGACAATGATCACATGATCTGGACTTTGGGAGATGCTACCGGACATGGTACTGATGCCGGA
>SKRC01000226.1 GCA_007118695.1 Balneolaceae bacterium
ATCAACAGAGGGTTTAGCCGGTTTATAGAACGATCCACCCGCGACTTGCAGAACGATCCCACCAATTACAAGTTTATGCAGCACGCCCTGGTTGCTATTGTCTATATCACGGGCTTCAGTTTTGCGATTTTTCTGATTCCGGTATTGAGTCATATTGCGGGATCCCTGCTCGGGGCTGCCGGCATCCTGGCCATTGCGATCGGTTTTGCCTCCCAGCAGGCTCTCGGAAATATTGTGAGTGGCATTTTTATCGTGATGTACAAGCCGTATCGCATCAACGACCGGATAACCCTGAAAGGGGATGTCAGGGGCGTAGTCGAGGATATCAACCTGCGCCATACCGTGATACGGAATTTTGAAAATCAGCGGATCCTCATTCCCAATTCCGTTATGAGCACAGAGATACTGATCAATTCGAACTTTACGGATGATAGAATTTGCCGCTTTATTGAAGTTGGCATCAGTTACGAGTCCGATATTGACCGGGCCAAGGAGATCATGGCAGAGGAGATCCTGAACCACCCGACGTACCTGGACGTCAGAAAACCGAAGGATATCGAAGAGGGTGTGCCGCCGGTCACCGTAAGGCTTCTTTCACTGGGCGATTCGTCCGTTCTTTTAAGAGCCTGGTGCTGGGCCGCTGATCCCCCCACGGCATTTGTGATGCAGTGTGATATAACAGAAAGCATCAAAAAACGCTTTGATGCAGAGGGCATTGTTATTCCGTTCCCGCAACGCACACTCAGTTACCTGGAATCGAACAATACAAGCAAAAAAAAGCCCGGTAAAGCGGCCGGCAAAAACGTAAAAAATTAACTACGCTATCAGGGGTTCTTCTTCCACAACCGTTTCCACCACTTTTTGCTCCTGCAGCGTGATCATGATAAACCAGCAGAGAGAAGCCCAAAGAAAACCTACAATCCATCCTACAAGTACATCGGTGGGGTAGTGAACACCCAGCATTATCCGGGTAATTCCAATCACAATCGTAAAAAAAATGGCAATACTGATGGTATAAATCCGGATGCGGGAGCTTGTCTCAAGCCGGGTGAGAAGTGAACCCAGTGTCAGGTAGACAACTGCTGAGAGCATGGAATGGCCACTTGGAAAACTGGGTGAGGTTTCAACCATCAGTGCAGGTACAATATCGGGGCGTTCCCGCAGGAAGAAGTCTTTCAGCAGCAGGCTGATCAGCAAACCTCCAACCGTCGCGATAAAGACAAGGGTAGCCGAGCGATAGCTTCTTTTCAGTAAAAGGTACCCGAGGACAAAGAGAATTGTAAGGCTCAATACGGCTGGGCCACCCAAAGCGGTAAGGTCGCGCACCATTTCATCGACCCAGTGTGGCCCGCGCAGGAGTTCCGGATTATCGGGGCTTCTGACCGAAGTAAGCATCCATTCATCGAACTGTTGTGCGCGATCAACCATGAAAAGATTTCTCAGTTCAATACCACCCCAGAAAAAAAGCAGCAAAAAGAGGATCCCTAAAAGAATCAGGATCTCTTTGTTTAAGAGAATCTTGAGTTTTGGAAATTGACGTCCGGCTTTGTCAAGTAATGGCATGGGTGCAGTGATATTGATAGCTGAATCAGTGAACCAATTTACTATAATGAAACAGATGGAGGCGGGTATAGTTCCGTGAAAGGGATCTTCTGGTAGTTATAAATCCCCAAAAAAATCTTTACACTTCTGATACAGAGGTGTAAAGGCAGATAATTTTTTTAATTTTTTTTATAATTAAAACAGTCAATAAAGAAACAAACAGTTGCAATCAAAGTCGGGCCATGTGGTTGCGAGCTGTACTACATATCCGCTAACTATAGACCAGGAGGAAGAATATGAATAAACAAGAAAGCAAGACTATCAAACCGACTGTTATTTCTTCAGACCAGCGTGATTTTTTTGATTTCGACGGACTGGGTGTGCGATGGAAAATCGACGGTCACGAGACCGGCGGTAACTTCTCTGTCGTCCATCATCCGATTGCACCCAAAACGCTGGCTGCACCGCTGCACTACCACCATAATGAGGATGAGTACTCGTATGTGCTTAAAGGCACGCTGGGGGCTATGCTCGGCGAGGAGGTGGTCGAAGCCGGACCGGGCACGTGGGTCTTTAAACCGCGCCATCAGTGGCACACGTTCTGGAATCCCGGCGACACTCCGTGTGAAATCATCGAGGTGATTTCGCCGGCCGGGTTTGAGAATTTTTTCAGGGAACTTGCCGAGGCCTGGGGAGATATGGAACAGTTTGAGAAAATAAGCAAAAAATATTCGCTGGATATGGATTTAGAGAGTATTCCCGAAATATGTGAACGTTATGGCCTAACCGCGTCAGATCAGAAGATACTCTGAGACTGTGGGTTCGAGCAATCGAACCCCACTAAGATCGATGTTTTCGGACCTGAATGCGGGACCCGTCACTCTGCCCATCAAAATGGCTCTGCAGGCCATATATAGGTTATACCACTGTTTTGCATTTAGTTTACAAATTTTTCGGGATGAACAGCAATCTCAGTAAACTCACTGCAGACCTGCTTATCAAACGATACCAATTTAATACCAAGATCGTCTGCTAAACAAACAAATTCACAATCATAGGAAGAACAGCTGGAATTATGGACTAAGTGTAAAACCTGTGTAGAATTCACCTCATAAGCATTCGACTCCATTAATTGTTCTGCTTCCTGCATCGATAGCAATACCGTTGATATTTCTAAAATATTTTTCCTGAGACATAGAGCCAATACATTCCGTAGTTCTGATCGCCAAAGCAAAGGTGCGACCCAATCAGGATCTTTTCTCAAAACCTGGTATGCCAGCTCTTCCATATCATTGGGTACCCACAGACTCGCAATGACACTCGTATCAACTGCAATCATGGTCGACCCTGATCAATGGCTTGTTGGATCTCTTGCAGGGTCAGGGAGCCTCTCGCCTGTTGCTTAAGTTTTTTCGCTCGGGCGATAACCTGATCGGGATCGGGGCGATGACTGCGAACCATTTGTTTTAAATAGAAGATTACTTCACTATTGATACTTCGCTGGTGCAGTTCCGCTTGTTGCTTTAGTTTCTTGTAAACCTCGTCAGGAATGTCGCGTATGGTTATGTTTGTAGGCATGGTAAAATGATTTCATTATGGTTACATAATAAAACTACTTAGAATGGAGAATTATTGCAAGACATGGAAGTGGTACAACATTAAATACATAGATAGACTTAAATTGCATGTTTGCCGCGTAAACGATTATTCATGAAAAAATACATTATTTTGGTAAAATGTCATCTTATCCGAAAAATTGCGTCGAGAATGTGGCGGATAATGTGACTTTCTATTATGTGTATATTTTTTATCTCAATTCATATTGGCTTTAAAGGCATAAATCTATCGACAGTTTATAAAATACGTCGGGATGTAGATCCGGCATTGGAATTACAGCCGGCCGACAGATCATCTCTACCGCCATTCCTGGCCCTGAGAGCATATCATCGAACATTCCTGTGGCCAGGGCGGGGGTAAACTCCTGCGACTTTCATCTGCGGGTGGGATCATTTCCGGTTCGATGGGAACAACTTATGACCTGCTTGAAGAGCCTGGGTCTGAAGAGATTCTTTGGAGCAGCTCAAATGGTGCGGCCCAGAGAACTGAATATTTTATACCCATATATTACGGTAGTCCTTTGTTACCCTGAATGTTCTGAATGTTCTGAAAGTCCTGGACCCCGGCGCCTGTAACTGACAGGCATCATTGTCCCATTGGCAATTTTGGGTTAAGATTTTTGGGAACAAAATGATGAGTTTTTTGTATACAACTACCGAAATGCCGAAATTTAACAGCATCCAATAAAACCTGCATTCTGTAATCGTTGAACATGTAGCCGACGGCAAGACTGCATTAGACAGAGAGGAGTCCATCTGCTATCAGTCTTCCCTGAACAATATCAGTGCAAGAGGCCTGAACAGCACGTTAAATCGCTATCAGCCAACGGCTGATAAACCGTGGAATAAAAAGCGCGTCGCTCATCTGCTGAAAAGGACAGGATATGGTGCCCATATCGATCGTATTGACAGCCTTTCACAGTTAACACCATCACAAGCCGTTGACGAGATTATTCAGCAATCCATAGATGCACCACTCCCGGAAACCCCTTCCTGGATTGATGAAACTCCTACTTATCCATTTAACGGGCAATATGCTCTGGCAAACCAGGAGCGGGCCAGGGAATTCAAAATTGCCTGGACGGATGAAATGAGAAAAGCACCCCCTTCGCGAGCGCCTAGCTTTTTTTTGGCGTAACCATTTTGTTATCAGTTCCCGCAACGACATATTTGCCCCGCTCTGGCACCGGTATCTTACCGTAAACCGTACACATACCTTTGGCAATTTTAAAGAACTTGCAAAGGCTATTGGCCTGGATCACGGAATGCTCATCTTTCTTGACGAACAAATGAACTCCAGTCGCAATAATACTCCCCAGGAAAATTATGCCCGTGAATTTTTTAGAGTTATTTCTGATGGGCATCACAGATAAACACGGTAATCTGAACTATTCACAAACAGATATTTCAGAACTGGCAAAAGCCTTTTCCGGCTATTCAGTTTAATCATCCCCGTGGCATGAGCGTTATACGTTGTTGTGTGTCGTTATTTTTCAATTTCAACTACAATCTTTCCCAAATGCTTGCCCTCACCGAAAAATTGAATCAACTCAGGGATTTTATCAAATTCGTAGGGGCCATCAACAACAGGTCTTATTTGGCCCTTTTCCACAAGTTTAGAAATCTGGTCTAAACCTTTATTTGGCTTAAGAATGAGTACGCTCAGCTTTTTACCGGTAAAAAGTGATATCAGCGAACCTAACAAGAATATTTCGAACAATCTGTACATCGATCCTCCAACTGTGATATAAGTTCCATGTCTTTTGAGGGATCGAGCATATTTAAATACGGATCTGTTTGATTTTGTATCAAGGATAAGGTCATATTTTTCTCCGGTATCGGTAAAGTCCACTTTTTTATAATCCATCACGCTATCAAATCCCAGCGATTTCATCAAATCAAGTTTTTCGTCACTGTCAACGCCGGTTACCTTTAGCCCGTATGATTTCAGGATTTGAATTCCCAGGGTTCCGACACCGCCTCCGGCACCATTGATCAGGATACTCTGTCCGGATTTCACCTTTCCCTTCTCCACAAGCCCCTGAAGAGCGAGTAATCCGGCATGTGGCAGGGCAGAGGCATCATTATAATTCATATTGGAAGGTTTTTGGGACAATATATCCTCTGGTATGCAAACGTATTCGGCAAATCCTCCACAACCGCATTCCGACAGATCGCAGTATATCTCATCACCGATTTTAAAGGAACTTACTTTACCGCCCACCGCTTCGATTTTTCCGGAAACGTCTACCCCGGGAATATTTATTTTTGGTTTTTTTAGACCGAAAAACAAACGAATCACAAATGGTTTGCCCCTGACCAACCCCCAATCCCAATCATTGATGGATGCTGAGTGAATTCTCACCAGTACTTCCTTGTCATTTGGAATCGGTTTTGCAACTTCCCCAATCTCAAGAACATTCGGCAATCCGTATTCCTTTAATATAATCGCTTTCATTAGATTTTTTTATTCGGACATAACGGATCTTGGCTTGTACTTCCGGGCGATGAATACTTTGAAGATCTACTAACCTAAACCGGTCAGCACGAAGCCATTATGATACCGGTTAATCGTAGTGAATCCACATTCTTATCACTTTGACAATTTTTTCTTTTTCATACACCTGGTAAACTAAACGGTGCTGAATATTGATTCTCCGAGAATAAGCCCCTTTTAAATTGCCAACTAATTTTTCATAGGGAGGATATTCTTCAAACAGATCTTCCTTAATGATCTCAAGCAAGTCTTCAATCTTAGATTTTAAACCTGACGAAGCTGCTTTCTTGGCATCCTTTTTCGCTTGATTGGTATAAACGAGTATGTAGTTACTCACCAGTCAAGTTCTTCGTCGGTTTCTTCAAGAGGTGTATTCATTCCTTCAACAATTGACTCTTGCATTCCAGGAATAGAAGTCAAATAAAGAGTTTCTTGAATTGCCCGCCAATCCTCTTCACTGATTAATATGGCATTGGAGCGTTTTCCAGTAATTTGAATGGGCTTGTGAGTATCAGAAGCCTCATCGATCAAACGATAAATGTCTTTACGAGCTTGGGTAGCTGTTAATGTTTTCATGGGTGTGTGACTTGATTTCATTTACACTGATAACGTACGCCATGCCGTACCTATTGTCAAGTTCTAAAAGGTAGCATAACGGTTTGGCATTTGTGCGGCGTGGCGACAAATAAAGCTATGAACCACAAACGCTTACACGTCCGCACGAAATGCTGGTGTGTGCCCGGCATGGGTGCCTTGGCTTACGTAAATGTAAGTCATAAATCTTGAGGGTGAAAGTCCCTTATGGGCAGGGGTGACGCCCTGAACCATTAGTAAGTCGCAAGGGCGTTGCGG
>SKRC01000178.1 GCA_007118695.1 Balneolaceae bacterium
ATCTATTCGGAGTTCGGAAGTGGAGAAACAAGTGTTGCGTACGATTCACAGCAAGATATATACGCGAATTTCTTTCAATTACTGGAAGAAGCCGTAGCCGTCTTTGATCAAAACCGGGGCGGTACGTCAGGCCCGCTGGCACCACACGACCTGGTTTTTGACGGTGATGTAGATAAGTGGCGTACGTTTGCCAATTCGCTGAGGTTGCGGCTGGCCATGCGCGCCTCCTATGCCGACCCCGCTCTTGCACAACAGCAAGCGGAAGCGGCAGTGGCTTCCGGTGTGATGACAAGCAACGACGAAAATGCCATGTTGCTTACCACCGCAGCAAGCGTGAATCCCTATGCCATCATCACACAGTGGGGAGAGTTCAGAATGAGTGCAACCATGGAGAGTTTCATTCAGGGGTATAACGATCCCCGGGCTCCGGAGTATTTTACTCCGGCTGAAGCTACAGGTGAATTTCATGGTATGAGGAACGGTTTTCCAAGGGGTGACAAAACCCGTTCGGGGAACAATCCGAGGGGCTCCGATATGGGAACCCGATGGCTCCCGCTGGCGGCAGGTGGTCAGAATTACGACATAACAGTGTTGCGTGCTCCGGAGGTTTATTTCCTGCGTGCCGAAGGTGCATTACGGGGCTGGAATATGGGAGGAACAGCTGAGGAATTCTATAATGAGGGGATCCGGATGTCATTGAGGGAGTACACAGACGCTTCGGATGCCGAGATTGAAGCTTATGTCAACAGCCCCTCTATTCCCGCACCATTTACCTCGAAGGTCAGAAGCCCCGAATGGGATATGCCGCCGGTAGCCAATATACCGGTTGCCTGAGATGCAGCAGGAGATTTTGAAACAAACCTGGAACAGATCATAACCCAGAAGTGGCTGGCGCTCTATCCGGACTCCCCCGAGGCCTGGGCCGAGAGACGGCGAACGGGATACCCTGTCGGATACTCGATAATTCTATCCCTGAACCCGGACATTTCCGAAAACGAGCTGTTCAGAAGAATGACATTTGTAGATCGTGAGAGGTCGGACAACACGGCTGCAACGTCGGCAGCTGAAGCGCTTCTGAATGGTCCGGACGCCAATACCACCAGGATATGGTGGGATGCCAAACCGCTGGGTGATTTTCCGCCAATACCCTGATCCAACTATATCTGGTCATGCAGCAACAAGTGGCAATGTTGCTGTATGGCCAGGATATTATAGGTATCAGGACGGATTTGCATAGCCTTCTTATAACCTGTGCCAGTTAAGGTATCTCCGGTTTCACAGATAAAGAATTGTCTTGGTAAAGTGATAGCCAGTCAATAGCTTGGTAATAAGTATTTAACCAATGTAAAGAGTTATGAAGAGTTATTTGTATGTAATGATAGCGGTTTGTGCGGGTTTTTTGATTTCAGGGCTCATTTCTTGCCAGAATATGACAGATTTCGAAGGAGATGATGTCGCTTTTAAAAGCCCGGTCTCTATTATTGACACGGAACTGATGAGCGTCTGGTTTGCCGATGACGAAACCGGTTGGGCAGTTGGAGATGAAGGCTTAATTTTATGGACCAGAAACCGTGGCGAAAATTGGCGGGCTGCGAACAGCGGAACCGAAGCGTTCTTGCGTGATGTCCACTTCATCGATACACGCACAGGGTGGGCAGTCGGCTCGGGTGGTACGATTCTGTGGAGCGAAGTAGGCGGAGAAAGTTGGGAGATTCAGGAGAGTGGTACCCCTAACAGAACGCTGCTCGGTGTATTTTTTACTGATTTAGAAACCGGCTGGGCGGTTGGCTGGGCCGGTACAATTCTGCATACGAATGACGGGGGAGTAAACTGGCATATACAGGATAACATACCGGAATTTGGCAACATGCCCGATTTTTCCAGTGTCTGGTTTACGGATGGACAAACCGGCTGGGTCGCAGGTACGAACGGCACCATTCTGCATACAGAAAACGGAGGTGAAAGCTGGGAAAGCCAACAAAGCGGAACGGACCGGAATCTGGAAGATGTCCACTTTGTTGACTCGCAGTCCGGTTTGGCAGTCGGGGAGAATGGGACAATTCTATTTACCGATGACGGAGGCAAGAACTGGCAACCCCAGCAAAGTGTCAGCTCGGAAACTTTGAGGGGCGTCCATTTCACGGACTCAAAGACCGGCTGGATAGTCGGCAGTTTTGCAACCGTTTTGCACACGAAAGACGGTGGAGTAAACTGGGAACCCCAAAGCATAGGAACCAATTTTACCCGACTGAGAAGTGTCTTCTTCACAGATTCACAGACAGGCTGGGCAGTGGGTTTCGCCTCGTCGGGGATCGGCCTTGGCCCGATTCTGCACACTACCGACGGCGGGGCCAACTGGATTGAGCAGGGAGAAGGTACGTAGATTTTATAAAGCAGCCTTTCAGCAAATTCATTTTCTGAACAGTTACTGAACTATAACAATGACAACAACAGTTTGTTAAACAGAGACGGATATGATCCCTTATAAACTTCTTATCGGAACCATTTCTTTTAATCTACTTTTTTTTTCATCGGCCTGTTCCGATACAGACCGGACAACGCAGCCCGCTCAGTCCGGGCATCCCAATATCTTGTTTATCTCCGTTGACGACCTCAATGACTGGGTCGGGTTTATGAACGGCCATCCGGAGATGGACATCAAAACCCCGAATCTGGACAGGCTGGCCAGCCAATCCCTTGTATTTACCAATGCACACACACCGGCACCGGCCTGTGCACCGGCTCGTACACCCATTATGACCGGTGTCCACCCTGCAGTGATAGGGGCAGAAAACACATACTGGGGCGACGGACCGCGCTGGCGTGAGTTCGAAGCGGTCTCGGACGTTGAAACGATGGAGCAATTTTTCAAAAACCGCGGATATACGACTCTGGGCGGTGGCAAGATTTACCATTCCCAGGCCCCACCCTGGACAACCTCAAGCCAGGTGGAACCGGATAACTGGGATTTCTATTATCCAAGCCCGCACATCACCCATCCCTACCAGATGCGTCCGCCCGACGAAGTGATCTACCCCGAAGGAGTCGACAATGAAAACCGGCCGGGGGGTATGCCGGGCTGGTGGACCTGGGGCCCGATCGATGCACCTGATGAAAAGATGTCGGATTATCATCTGGTGGAATGGGCTTCCTATGAACTGAACCGTTTTCAGGAAGAGCCGTTTTTTCTGGCGGTAGGTACCTGGAAGCCGCACGACCCGTGGGAAATCCCGCAGAAGTATTTTGATATGTATCCCCTGGAAGATGTAGTTCTTCCCGAGGTGAAGGAAAATGTTATGGAAGACAAGTTTGATCACGGCAGGCGTCGCATTCATCAGTGGGTGCTGGAAAATGATCAATGGGAAAAAATCGTACAGTCATATGCCGCTGCCATCACATTTACCGATGCAATGATCGGCAGACTGCTCGATGGACTTGAGAGATCTGCGTATGCAGACAACACGATCGTTATTTTGTGGTCGGACCACGGCATGCACATGGGTGAAAAAGAGAACTTTGAGAAGTTTTCCTTGTGGGAGCTTTCAACGAGGGTGCCATTCCTTATTAAGGCTCCAGGGGTTACCCAGCCCGGCAGCGTGAGCGATCAGCCGGTCAGCCTTATGGACATGTATCCCACACTGGTTGAACTGGCAGGGTTTGAGATCCCGGACCATCTGGATGGGAACAGCCTGGTTCCGCTGATGCACGATCCGGACACGGAAACAGAGCCGGTCATAACCAGCTACCGGTTTTCCCCGAATCCGAACTGGCATATAGGGCCGCTATACGATCCCGTCACCGGCCATACGGTGAGAAGCAAGAACTATCGCTATATTTACTATACCGAAATAGGCTTTGAAGAGTTGTACGACCACCAGTCGGACCCCAATGAGTGGTACAACATCGCATACAAAGACGAATACGCAGACCTGGTGGCTGAGCACCGTCAATATCTGCTCGACCTGATCCCGGATTTGATCTGGGACGATGATAGCGACCCGGAAGGATATGAGGTGCTGGACGACGGAACTGTGAGGAAAATAGATTTTATACCGATGGCGGATGTGGTTCGTCAGTGAAAGACTAATGACAGGACCGGAATTGTGGACCGGATAACACAGCAGTCAGTTTCATCCGGCAGCTTCCGAACAGTTCGCGTTTGCCTGGTACTTGTTACGAATAACCCGTTTGCTTTGACTTTGTTCTGTTGTCCCTGGCTGCTTTAAAATATATTCGCGAAGCAACTGTCAGGAGAAAAAAATCAACCATTCAATTAACCTTGTTCACCCATGCACATTAGATTAACCATTGCAGGTATCGTATTGGCGATCTTGTCCATCAGCCTGTTTTTTTCAAATACCCATGCACAGGAGCCCTCTGAACGCCTGGCAGACCATGTAATTTTGATTTCTGTAGACGGGTTCAGGCCGGACTTTTACCAGCAGAAGCACCGTCCTTCACCGATGCTTCAACAGATGGCACGTGAAGGGTCGCAGGCCGATGCGGTACGAGGTATTTTCCCGTCTGTCACCTTTGCGTCCCACACCACACTAGTAACCGGACTCTTCCCTGCCGGTCACGGTATTTTCTATAATGCACCTTTTGAGCCGGAAGGTCAGACCGGGCGCTGGTACTGGTTCTACGATGCACTGACCTCCGAAACATTGTGGAGTCTTGCCCAAAAAGAAGGATTGACAACAGCAAGTGTCAACTGGCCGGTGACAGTGGGTGCGCCGATCGACTATAACATTCCGGATGTCTGGGATCCCGACCGGGAAGTGATTGCAGCCATGCGCAGGTATGCTACGCCGGAAGGGTTCATGGAAGAACTGGAGGAATACGCGACAGGTAAAATGAGCGGTGATATGCTCAGCAGCCGCTACAACATGAGTGAAGACCGCCGGGGCGCTATGTCTTCCTATATTATACAAGAGTACCGGCCCAACCTGATGACCGTCCATCTGGTATCCACCGACTCTTTTCAGCACCGTTATGGCAGGGAGCATGTCAATGTGGACCGTGCATTGGCCGCCGTTGACCGTGCCATCAGCCGAATGGTAGAAGCTGCCAGTAAAGCAGGCATTCTGGAGCGTACAGCTTTTGTGATTAGCGGAGATCACGGATTCACAAACGTTAGTATAGGCCTGGCTCCGAATGTATGGCTGGTTCAGGCCGGCCTGATGGATGCCCGGCAAGACCGTGGTAACTGGCGGGCTACGTTCCATACCGGTGGCGGGTCGGCATTCCTGCACCTGCGCGACCCCGGTGACAGTGAAGCAGCAGATAAAGTGCGTGAGATACTCAACTCACAGCCGGAATCCATTCGCAAGTTGTTCCGGATCGTGGAGCGTGAGGAACTGGACTCACTCGGAGCCGACCCCGCTTCTCCCTTTGCACTTGCAGCCGATCCGAAGGTTACTTTTTCCGGTACCTATTCAGGTGAAGTCCTGCGGCCGGCCAGTGGCGGAACACACGGCCATTTTCCCGATTTTCATAATATACACACCGGTTTTGTTGCCTGGGGTTCCGGGGTCAACGACTCGGCTCATGTTTCCAGGATGGGCATGGAGGATGTCGCACCTTTGGTTGCGCATCTGCTTGGGTTGGAGCTGGGAGTTACCGACGGTATCCTGATACCCGGTTTTTTACTCAACCCTCTTCTTCCAGGAGATCAATGAGAAGCAGCAGATTTCTTAATATATGAAAAGGATCTTTTACCGGTAAGGCTGCTATTTTATCCAGCGGATCTCCTTTTCTGTCGCGTATTTGAATCCATTCACCGATCGAATTGTCGGGGTTGGGAAACGTTTTGAAGACGTACTGACGGATCTTGTCATGCCATGCGCGCATTTTTTCATTTCCGGTACTTGTATACGCCAACAGTGTCGTATACAGGGCTTCGGAATGGGGCCACCAGAGTTTCATATCCCATGAATCCAGGATCAATTCTTCGTAACGCGAGGAAGTACTCCTTCTTCCCCGGGGCCTGCCCCCTTCCCTGTCTACAAACCTGAGCAACCCACCAAAGTCAAAGTCCCATCCTAATTGTAGAGTTTTTTCGGAAATAAGACCCGCTTTTTGAAGGGTGTCTTGCGAACCGGTTTTCATCGCGGTGTGCAAAACAAACCACATCGATTCCAGCGTATGACCAGGGTTGATATGTCGTGAGAGCAACGTATCTTCTTCCACCGGATCGCCGGGGAGCATTTCCGCCACCGTGCAATCCTCCCGGCAAAAATCATCCATAATCTCGTTCATGTAAGTGAGGCTGTGGTCCTGAAGCTGTCCACCGTCCGGGTGTTCAAGTTCCTGCGCTGCATCGGCCATCTCTTGCGCCACATTCAACATGATCATGGGTATGGAATGAGCCCGGAAACCTTCCGGAACCGGGTAGGGTTCGCTGCGGAACGCTCCTGTTGCCAATCGCTTGCGTATACTGCTATACAATTCCAGGGCCCGGTCGAATCTTTTTTGATCCTGTGACAGCCCTGCAAACCTAGCCAGTCCTATAGCCATAAAGCAGTCCGCAAAGATACTGGTGTCGAAACCTTGTCCCGGTTTTTCCTCTTTTTTTTCGCCTGACCTGGTTAAAACAAATGCACAGTTACCGTTTTCAAGAAATACATGCTCTTCCAGAAAGTCAGCCGTTTTACAGAGATGTTCGTAGTAACTTTCCGGGTCACCCGGCAGCCTGTTTTCTTCGATCATGGATGCTGTTTTAGACCATAGCCATAAAAACCGGCCCTGTGACCAGATATATTTGTCGCGGCTGACCAGCCTGTCGCCCGTATTATTAAAACAAGTGTAAATTCCACCGTGCTGCAGGTCCAGGGCCCTGAACCAGAACGGAAGTATAACTTCTACTGTATGCTTCCTGTAAAATTCCAATAGAGACTTTAAATCCATAATACCTTTTTGGCCATTACTTTGACCGACGCACAGCGTTTGACAAAAGTGTTAAAAATTCAGGTTTGCAATTCGTCCCTGAAATTTGATTACGTTTACTTGTCCATCTGTAATTTGTCAATCAGTGTATCCACTTCTTCTGAAACGGATTTATGCCTGCTAAACCATCCGATCGAGGTGAACAGGATGAAAGATACACCAATCGGTATGCCGAGCAGACCGGCCTGGGATACATCCAATACAAAGTTGGCTATGATAAATCCTGTAAGCCCACCCACAATGGAGACGATCGCCGCTGTGGAGTCGCAATTCCGGAACATTGGCAACAGCCCCAATATCATGGGAATGGCGATGGGTCCCAGAAGAGCTCCGAACCAGAAGACGATCAGCCCGAGAACCCCGCCGAATACATCTGCATATATGGCAACGATCAGCGTGAGCCCGGTAAAGATGAACGTTGTACTACGGGCCAGCAAGAGCGACTGTTTGTATTTCATGTCTTTGAACTTTTTCGACAGGTTCGGCAGAATATCCCGGGTAATAACGGCAGAGATGGTGTTTGCATCAGAGGAGGTCATCGACATGGTATTGGCAAACATGGAAGCCAGGACCAGACCGACGAGGCCGGGGGGCAGCAGTTCCTGCGTGATCTTGACGTACGACTGGCTTGGGTCTTCCAGGCCTGGCACGATAATCGGAGCGGCCCACATGGGGAAAAACAGGATAAGGGGCCAGATCAGATAGAGTGCGCCTGAAAACAGTGCGGCTTTACGAGCTTCCGAGCCCGAAGAAGAGGAGATATACCGGGTAGCCAGGTTCCAGGTGCCACCATTGTAGCTGAAGAAATAGATAATCAGAAAGGTAAATGCAAAACCTGCTGTATAGGGCTCATTGAACAGCTGGCTGTTTTGTTCAGGCAGCTGATCCCATAGCGTAAAAAGACCACTGGCACCTCCCAGCATGCTCAATACAATAAAAAACATGGCAAACCCCGCGATTATCTGCACGACAAACTGGGCCAGGTCCGTCCAGATATCTGCCCACAGACCGCCAACCGTGATATAGATTAGTGAAATCCCGCCGGCCAGCAGAATACCGAATAGCAGCGATGTACCTGCAAAACCATGCAGCAAAATGGCAATTGCAGCCCATTTGGCACCTACATCGAACAATTTTAACAGCACTCCGCACCAGGCCATAAGCTGTTGAGTGGGCAAATTGTAACGCGTTTTCAAATATTCGGTGGGAGACTCGATATTGGTTTTTGACCGTAACCGGGACCACCGCGGAGCGATAAAAAAAGCTCCCACAAAAACAGCAATGGAAATCATAAACGCCCACCACACATACATCGTAAAACCGTGTGTATAGGCAACGGCTGCATAGGCTACAAAAACCGCACCGCTGTAGCCAGAGATATGATGAGAGATGCCGGCCAGCCACCAGGGCAGTTTTCCTCCCGCAACAAAGAAATCACCGGAGTCACTTACCTGCCTGTACGACCAAAGACCGATTACAATCATTACGAGGAAGAATAGGGATACAGCAATCCAGTCAAGTTGATGCATAATGAGTCAGATTTTTGGTTTAAATCACTGTTGACACAGCTTATAGGTTATGATTGAAGGAGTAAGCAGGGATAACTATTCTGATACAGAACCTGCCTGGCTCAGATAAAATCCGGGCCAGTGATTCTGGCTGGTTCCAGGTTGTTAGTTATACTGTAGTTGAGCAATATTTTCAGAAAGTTTTGTATGATCAATGAAACCTTAAAAAGAACGTTTTTTATGGCCAGGTTCATTGAGCTTTCAACCTGACCAAAAAACTTCCGGGTTTCACCAGGACTACTTACAAATCAGAATATGAATGTATCAAATCATATCCACAACTAATAGAAACTGCGTTATTTTTTTGGTTTGTTTTCAAGCTGATTTGCTGTGGAACCCACCTGAAATTCCCAATAAATTTATTTTTCCCGATGATTGCACTGCATTCTTTTATTCATAATTCAAAATCAATGTGCACCATGAGGTTAATAATGAATTTGTACAACTCTTGTTTGAATCAAGCTTGAATACCTTTATAAAATTTTATGAGTATCCGGTTCCTATAACAATACGACAAAGCAACTTCATCTTTTACTGTGAAAAGTGATACAAACATCTATGTATGGGCAGTTTTTATCCTGGATCTTCTTGCTTGTTAAATCTGCCGGTTAATCATTTAAAGTTTTTACATCTGATATTTCAATATCAGGTTACCCGACAGTGAATAATTCATGAATCTGTGAATTTGAGTATGATATTCCAGCCAGATATGCTGTGGGCAAATGAATGAAAGTATATTTGGATCAGATTAATAACAAAAAAAAGAGCACGGAATGTAACTCCCGTGCTCTTTAATAATAATTTTGCAAGGTACCTTAGTACCTAAACAATGGATGATCAGGTATTTATCTCCACTCTTTGGCATCCCACCAAAGTTTGGTCATATTAGCGTCCGGCCCACTCAGCAATCCTTCAGCTGCTTGTACCGCAACAGCGTTGTTGCTTCGTTCTCCGACTACGAATATCAGCCTGTGAAAACCACCGGAATCTTCCGCAACACTTGGATTTTGAGACTCAAGGATCGGATAGAGCGTTGGGTAGCCGGTTCTGCGAAATTCAGCCCAGGCTTCCCATCCGTCAGGATAGAGTGCTAGCCATTTTTGGGTGATGATCTGCTCCAGATTCCTTTCATCATCACCAAGTACATCCCAGGCAACCGGAATATCTGATAATGGAGGGAGGTTCCAATCGGGATAATCTGCATTTTCATATGCAGCGGGAGTATTTAAGCTGTTAATATAAGCATCGATCTCTCCTGCAGATGCATTTGTTCTGTCACTCAGTGATTGTCGAATCCCTTCTTCGTACAACTCCTGGGCTGTTCCACCCATGTTCCACCCCCGGAGCGCTCCTTCTGCTCTAAGAAAGTAGACTTCCGAAGATCGCATCACATCAATCGGCGGGTTGGATCCTCCTTTTGACCTTGGCAAATACTTGATATCCATGTCGGAATATCCGGAATTTTTATCCGGACCTTTGAGCTGTGGAGGAAGTCCATTGCGGAGGCCCCTGTACTCATCATTGTCCACGGCAGGATCGAAGTATTCAGAGAGTCTGGGATCGTCAAATCCCTGAAGCACACTTTGCATGGATGCACTCATCCTGAACTCGCCCCAGTCGGTAATGGTTTCCAGGGCATTTCTGGAGTTGTCGGTTGTTGCCACCAAGGCATTTTGTGATATTTCGGTCATAACGCCGGCAGCAACCGCTTTCTCAGCTTCAGCCTGGGCCAATGTCGGATTAACATAACTAATGCGCATGGCAAGTCGAAGTCTCAGAGAATTGGCAAAAGTACGCCATTTCTCTACATCACCGTCAAAGACCTGATCGTGTCCGCCAAAGACACTGCCACCACTCTGTAAATTTGCTGCGGCTTCATCCAGCACCTGGAAGAAAGATGTATAAATGTCCTGCTGTGAATCGTAGGGTACACTGGTTTCACCACTACCGAATTCGGAGTAAATAATGGGGCCCCAGTAATCCGTCATTCGGTGGTAAGCCTGAACTTCCCATACTTTGGCAACAGCATTCTGTACCGGCATGTCGTTATCCGCCGTAAAGTTTTTCACAAAGTGAATCTGTGGAGCCGGCCCGCCATAAAAACTATTCCAGGCACCGTTGCTCCATCCACCAACCTGTACATATTGATCGGAGTCGAAGTTTTCCGCTGTTGTCGCATAATACTGTGCATAAAGATCAGAAAACAGGTTTTGGGCGGTTTGAAATCCACCTCCCGGCTGACCCCGCATGGTACGAAATTGGGCTTGTGCAAATGCCTGCCCTAAAAGGGAGGCATCCACATTATCTGCGGTAATTTGATCGCTGGGTGTATTCAGCTCATCAAGATCCGTACAGGCGGCGACCATCACAAACATCGCAAACAACACTCCGACACCTGTGTACATATAAAAGTTTAGTATTTTCTTCATAATGAATCCTGTTCAGTTATATAATTTGATTTATGATCGATGATTTAAAAATCAATCTTAATATTGGCACCAATTGTTCGAGCAGTTGGAGGAGTGAATGACTCAAATCCTTCAAATGCAGCACTTGTGCCCACCATAAGATCCGGATCCAGAGTTTCGGAAGCTTTATAGATAAAGAACAGGTTCCTGCCTACAAGCGAGACCGAAATGTTAGAAACGGGCAATGAAGCCATCACTGACTGTGGCAATCTATAACTGACTGTCATCTCACGGACACGCGTGTTGGTAGCTTCTTCAACAAATGCCTCACCCACAGGTGCATTCCGGCCTCCAACGGCTCTCCAGAAAGTTTCGGCATCCACCGAATATGCATTTGGAGTATTGGTAGGATTGCCTTGTGCATCCGCCTGTACTGCGGTTTCACCGCTGAAGAAATTATCCCCGAATACCAGGCTGCCATCCCGACCCTGAAGGGTTTTATGAGTAAGTCCATCAGCATCCATTATGGCATTGGTCAGCGAAGCAATGCTGCCACCCTGCCTGTGATCGATCAGGAAGCTAAAGCTGTAGTTGCGGTAGGAGAAAGTGCTCGAAATTCCACCTGTCCAGTCAGGATTCAAATTGGCAACAGCAACTGTTTTACCTGCTGTCAACTGAGGCATTCCATTAGGATCTACGACTACTCTGCCCTGATCGTCCCTTACCCACCCTCGTGAATAAACCTGGCCGAATGGCTGTCCTTCCTCAATAACGGCGTCACGCAGAAAGTCAGAACCGATGTTTAATCTTGGCCGTTCATCGGAAATGGCTACAACCATATTCCTGTTTGTGGCAAAGTTTACGTTCATGTCCCATCGGAAATCAACCGCTTGTACCGGTGTAGCATTCAGGAGAACTTCTATTCCCTTGTTCTCAACATCTCCACCGTTGGTAAAAAACTGACTCGCTCCGGATCCAATCGGCAAAGCAACTGTAAAAAGCTGATCCAGAGTATTTGTCTGATAAGCAGTCAAATCGAGACCCAGCCTGCCACCGAAGAATCGCGCATCCAAACCAATCTCGTACGACTTGGTCATTTCAGGACGAAGATCGGGGTTCGGCAAAGTACCACTCAATGTCAGGAAACCGGCCTGGCCGCCTGCAGAAAACGATGCTGTTCGCTGAAGTGAGAATGGAGAGGCGCTGTTACCCACTTCGGCATAAGATGCTCTCACCCTGGTAAAAGTAAAAAACTCGGGAAATGCAGGGATCAGATCAGAAAGGATAACAGACAATCCTACCGATGGATAAAAATAGGATCGGTTGTCTGCAGGGAGCGTCGAACTCCAGTCATTACGGGCGGTTACATCCAGATAGATGGCATCCCTCCAGCCAATCTGCCCGAAAGCATACAAGGAATATACATCCATGGGACTTCCGATGCTATGACTGGCCGCAATGTTCTGAGTATTGGAAAGTGTAAAGAAATTGGGGATCGTCAGCGCAGGACCTGTATTTGAACTCAAAGAATTGTTCCGTCGCTGTAGGATGTTCCCTCCAACATTAGCATCTAAACTCCAATCATCAGTGATGTCTTGCGCATAGGAGAGCAAAAAGTCACTGTTCCATTCCAAAGCATTACTTTTTGTAAGTGTATACCTGCCACTATTGGCAATAATATAACTGTTGTTGTAATCTTTTCTTTCGAACTCGTTACCAGCCCCGTCATAAGAACCACGAACCATCAGGCTGAGAGCATCAGAGATATCATATCGGAGTGAAGCCATTGTGATTACACGTTCACGTGTACCTTCATTGACATTCCGGTTCATTGTCCAATAAGGGTTTGCACCACCATTGGAACCCGGGTTCCAAAAATGCTGCAGGTTCAAACCATTTGGATCTTCGTATTCAAAAACGGATACATCCTGGGTACTGATATTACGCGGCAACCTGTAAATATGCCGGAGCGGATTGGCAAAGTTTTCACCTGTCAATAACTGGTTATTGATCACCCGCCTCATATAAGAGATCCGGCTATCCAGGTGAAGCCCATCAGTAAGTTCACTGTTTACTCTAATAGACAAGTTGTGCCGGTTCATGTCGTTGCTTTGAACCATACCTTGTGCATCTGTCCATGTATAGGAAAAAACGGTCTGGGTACGGGCACCGCCAATACTGGCACTTAAATTGGACGTATTCTGAAATCCTGATCGGAAAGCATCACGAACATTATTGGGCTGGGGATTGAAAGCATAAGTCTCTCCAGACCTGGATGGATCCGGTGACCAGTGTGCAACCTGCTGTCCTTCCATTCTCGGACCCCAGTTAAATTCTGACCCCCGTGAATATTCACCACCCCCACCCTGGCCGTATACATTTTGATACCTGGTTGAAATGATCGGATCTTCAACCTGGAATGTATTACTGAAGCTGACATTCACAACACCAGCTTCACCACGATGAGTAGTAATAATGATTGCACCGTTCTGAGCCCGGCTTCCATAAAGAGCTGCGGCATTCGGCCCTTTAAGTACATCAATGCTGGCTATATCATCCGGATTAATATCACCGATACCACCTCGAATAGGTGTACCATCCACAATATAGAGTGGTTGACTGTCTCCGGAAATAGACCGGTTACCACGAAGAACTACCCGGGAATCGCCACCAACTCCGGTCGCTCCCCTGTTTATATTCAAGCCGGCTACCTGCCCCTGAAGGGAGTTGATTACATTCATTTCCCGTGCCTGCGTTATCCGCTCAGTAGATACACCTTGCGTACTATATGTAAGTCCCCTGGCTTCACGCTGTATACCAAATGCGGTAACAACCATTTCCTCACCGACTATTGCCAGGGATTCCATTTCCACATTAATTTGAGTACGGCCATCGATTGCGATCACCTGTCTCGCGTGGCCAATAAATGAAAATACCAGTGTTTCATTCAGAGATGGTACTGAAAGCTGATAGTTTCCGTCAACATCCGTAACGGTTCCCCTATCGGTATCCTGTATAATGATATTGACCCCTGGCAGCGGCTGCCCATCGGAGGTAACTACCGTACCCCTTACCTCTTGCGCCTGGACATCAGTAAGAATACCAAACGAAAGAAATACGGCAATAAAAACCGACAGTCCTTTTGATAGTAACATTTTAAACATGTTAGCTCCTTTAGAGTTGGTTTAAGTATAAGATGGATTGGACATAGTTTGCCCTCCACACAGATATGAACAGGAAAGACAAAAATTTACAAATTGAAAATTGAAAGAAGATTATTTACAATAGTAAAACAATGAAGCCTATTCGAGAAGCAATGTATAAATAAACAATTACAATAGTTACAATATGAAAAATTATTTTTCAATAGTAACAAAGCCCGTTGGATCGATCTTTCATAATAACCCGAAATCAATGTACGCCATGAGGTTAATCTAGATTTTATGTAACTCTGTTCGAGTCAGACTTGAATACCTGCGTGAAGTTTTTACAACTGATTTTCCGGTATTAGGTAAACGGAAAGCGAATATAGCGTGTATCTGCGTATTAAAATATTATATTCCAGGCAGCTTAGCTGTGGTCAAGGTCAATTGAATAATATATATTAGGGTCAGATTGGAAAAGTAAACTGAACTTCATACTAACAGGCAGCATATCGAGAAGCCGGGATGGCAAAAAAGGGGAGCCTGTCGAAAAAATTGTAGCCCTGCCGTACGCTCAACCAAAAAAAGGGCTGATTAAAGAATCAGCCCTTTTTTTATAAATTTAACTCAACAGATCAAGTATGGGTTTGAAGTTCAAATAGAACAACAATTATTGTTAATCGAGATCCGGTTTCTGGTTCCACCAAAACCTGGTGTCGTTTCGATCCGGGCCTCCCAGTAACTCCACAGCCTGTTCGGTAGCCACCCTGTTGTCGTCATATTCCGATTCAACGAATGTTACCCTCCGGATTTCCTCATCCTCGGCAACATGAGGATTTTCTGATTCCAGTATCGGATAGAGCCTCGGATACTTTGTTCTCCGTACCTCCGCCCATGCATTTTCGCCATCCGGATAGAGGGCCAGCCACTTTTGCGTGGCAATCTGTTCCAGATTCCTTTCAAAGTCCCCATTTGTATCCCAGGCTACCGGGATATCAGAAAATGGTTCGAGGTTCCAATCGGGATTATCTTCATTTACATATGGAGCAGGAGTATTGGGACTGTTAATATAGGCAGTGATTTCCGACTCAGATGCGTCGGTGCGCTCTTCCAGGGAAGCCCGAATACCATCTTCATAGTGTTGCTGTGCTGAACCTCCAACCATATTCCAGCCTCTCAGGACACCTTCTGCCAAAAGAAGATGTACTTCTGAGGCGCGCAGAACTTCTATTGGCGGGTTGGTGCCACCCTGGGCGATTGGCAACCATTTTGTATCCATATCGGAATAGTCAGAGTTCAGATGAGGTCCTTTGGCCGGCCTTGGCAAGCCATTTCTCATACCTCTGTATTCGTCGAAATCCGGATTTGTCGGCACATTGAAATACTCGGAGAGCCGTGGATCTTCATAGCCGACCAGGGCACTTTCCATGGTGGCGCTCATCCGGAATTCACCCCAGTTGGTAATTATTTCGAACGGATTCAGACTATCGTCTGTCGTTAATACCATGGCATTATCATCATTATCCAGAATAAGGCCACCGGGATGTGCCGCCGCCTTTTCAGCCTCTGTCTGCGCCAGCTGTTCATCAGCATAAACAACACGCATGGCCAATCTCAGCCTCAAGGAATTGGCAAACTTGATCCATTGTTCTACATTTCCTCCATAAATAAGGTCATTCGACCCAAATGCATTTTCGCCAATATTCTGTTCCAGAACCTCAATTGCATCATCCAGCTCCTGGAAAAAGATGTTGTAGGCCTCTTCCTGGGAATCGTATGGAACGCTGGTTTCACCGCTGCCAAATTCCGAATAGATGATCGGGCCCCAGTAATCGGCCATCCGGTGAAAGACGTTTACACTCCACACCGTTACAACGGCATTGAGAAGGGGCATATCATTTTCTTCGGTAAACTCACGAAGGCCGATAATTTGCGGGCCCGGCGTGCCGTAGATATAATTCCAACCCGAATTGATCCAGAATCCTACTTCTACAAACTGGTCTGAATCAAAGTTTTCTGCTGTGGTTGCAAAATACTGTGCAAACAGATCTGCAAAAAGATTCTTGCCGGTCTGCAACCCGCCGCCCCCGGCCGATCCACGCATACCGTGAAACTGGGACTGGGCGAACTGTGGTCCCAGTAATGACTCATCCAATTCTTCGGCAATGATTTGGTCACGAGGAGTATTTACCTCTTGAAAGTGGTCATCACAAGCGGCCATCGTTACAATCATGGCAATCATTGCCAATATTCCGATACCTTTGAATTTATGGTGTTTTATTTTCTTTATCATAACAGGATTCCTGTCTATTTTAAATAATTGATTTTATAATTTTTTAAAGGCCTTGATATACCTGCCAGAAGCTCTTCAAACAGGTCTTATTTCTAACTTGTGAAAGAATCCTTAAAGCCACCTGACAGGTGTTTTACATAGTTTCCGGCTAAAAATCTATGTTGAGATTGACACCGAATGTACGGGTTGTCGGAGGTGCAAACGATTCAAAGCCTTCTGCTGCAGGGAACGTACCTATCATAAGATCCGGATCCAGGTTATCGGACGATCTGTAAATGAAAAACAGATTTCTTCCAACCAACGAAACCCGGATGTTGGATACGGGCATATTTGCAAGAATTGACTGGGGAAGGTTATAGCCAATAGTCAATTCTCTAACACGCGTATTGGTAGCACTATCCTGGAAAACTTCACCGGCCGGAGTGTTTCTGCCGCCAACCTGTCGCCAGAAAGATTCTGCATCGGTTTCCAGGGTATTTGGTCCATATATAGGATTCCCCTGGTCATCCACGCCTGTCTGCATTACAGCAGATTCATGTTCCATAAAGTTTTCGCCAAAAATAAGGCCGCCTTCTCTGCCCTGAAGTGTCTGCTTCGTTACACCGTCGGCAAATGCTACAGCGTTGGACATCGATGCAATGCTACCGCCCTGCCTGTGGTCGATTACAAAACTTGCATTCCAATTTCTGAATGACAATTCACTGGTTATTCCACCGGTAAAATCAGGATTGAAATTGGCGACCAGAACACTTCTGCCTTCAGTAATTTCGGGAACACCATTACTTCCGACAATCACATTGCCATCGTTATCTCTGACATACCCCCTGGAATAGACCTCACCGAATGGCCGGCCTTCCTCAACTCGGACAACACGCAGGAAGTCGGAACCAATAGAAAGAGTTGGGCGCTCATCATCGATTGCCACAACCAGGTTGCGATTCAGCCCGAAATTAACATTGAAATCCCAGGCAAAATTTAAGGTTTGAATCGGTGTCGATCTAAGAATAAATTCAACGCCTCTATTCTGAATATCACCTCCGTTTGTGAAAAACTGGCTGGCTCCCGATCCGACCGGCAATGCAACTGTAAAAAGTTGGTCGGTCGTATTCGTCTGATAGACAGTTGCATCAAGGCCTAATCTTCCCTCGAAGAAACGTATATCGAGTCCGGCTTCGTAAGATTCAGTTCTCTCGGGGCGAAGATCTTCAGCCGGCAGTGTGCCGCTCAATTGCAGAAACCCACCGGTTCCCCCGGCACCAAAGCTTGCTGTTCGGTTCAACATAAATGCAGGAGCACTGTTGCCAACCTCAGCATAAGAAGCTCGGATCCTTGCTAATGAAACGGCCTCTGGCATATCTATCAAATCAGAAATGACGGTTGTCAGGCCAACTGATGGATAGAAATAGGAATTGTTTTCCAACGGAAGTGTGGAACTCCAGTCGTTGCGGGCGGTAACATCCAGATAAATCGCATCACGCCATCCAAGCTGGCCAAAAGCATAGACAGAAGCCACATCCATGGGAGATCCGATGTTCTCACTGGCACTTACGTTCAGTGTGTTGGAAAGGGTAAAGAAATTTTCAACTTCAAGTCCCGGTCCCGTATTTGCAGATATCGTATTGTTTCGAAGCTGTTTATAGTTGGCACCAATATTAGCCTCAACACTCCATTCCGGGGTTAAATCTTCAGCATAAGTTAGCAGGAACTCCCCGTTCCATTCCAGAGAGAATCCTCTGTTTACACTATACTGCCCCTGGTCGGCAATGATATAGGAATCGTTCCAGAATCTCCAATTGCCGGAAGTGTTTAATCCGTCATAGGATGCACGAACCATCATGTCAACCGATTCATTAAGACTGTAGTTCAGGGATGCCATTGCAATGGTTCGCTCTCGGGTCTGTTCATTCAGGTTGCGATTCAACACCCAGTAGGGATTGTTGCCGCCGTTGGATCCTGGGTTCCAGTAGTGCTGGCGATTCTGACCGTCCAGATTTGTATATTCAAACTGCAAAATATCCTGGGTCCGGATATTTCTCGGCATCCTGTAGGTATTTCGAATCGGGTTAGAAAAGCTTTCACCTGTACTCAGAGAGTTTTCAAGATTTCTTCTCATATAAGTTAATCGACTGTCTAGATTAAGCCCTTCGGTCAACTCACTGCTAACCCGCACCGTCATATTGTGTCTTTCCATAGCGTTATTGGGCACAATTCCTTCAGCATTCGTATAGGTATATGAAAAGACGGTTTGTGTTCGCTCACCACCAATGGATGCTCTGAGGTTCGTGGCATTATTCACGCCGGTTTGAAATACATCCTCAACATTATTTGGCTGTGGTTCAAATGCGTATGTCTGCCCATACAACTCATTGTCGGGGTCTACGGTCCAGTGCTGAACCTGTGACCCATCCATTCTCGGCCCCCAGGAAAATTCTGATCCGGGTGAATATTCTCCACCACTACCCTGGCCATATTCATTTTGATATTCTGTAAGCAGATTTGCCTGGCTGAATGTCAGGTTATTGCTGAAACTGACATCTACAACTCCGGCTTCACCTCGCCTTGTAGTGATAACAATTGCACCGTTTTGGGCTGCACTACCATATAGAGCTGCAGCATTCGGTCCTTTTAAAACATCAATACTCTCAATGTCATCGGGATTAAGATCCTGCGGATTTCCACGAATTGGTACCCCATCGAGAACATAAAGTGGTTGACTGTCGCCAGAGATTGACCTGTTTCCACGAAGGACTACGCGTGTGGAAGCCCCGACACCGGTTGCGGCCTGGGTAATTTGCATTCCGCCGACACGCCCCTGAAGAGACTGCATAACGTTGGTTTCACGAGCTTCTGTTATTCCTCTGGTATCAACATCCTGCGTGCTATATGTCAGTGATCTGGCATCCCGTTCAATACCAAATGCTGTGACAACCATTTCCTCACCAACAATTGCCAGGGAAGTCATCACAACATCGATATTGGTTCGGCCATCGATAGCTATTTCTTCGGTTTGATACCCTACAAAGGAAAAAACGAGTGTTTCTTGCAGGGATGGTACCGAAATTTCATAATTGCCTTCAGCATCTGTAACTGTACCTATATCTGTACCTTGTATTACAACATTCACCCCGGGTAAAGGGATCCCATCAGCCTCAGTTACGACCGTTCCGCTTACGTCCTGCGCCTGAGCTTCATTGATAAAGTCAATCGACAGAAAACCGGCCAAGACAACCGATAATCCGTTTAATAGTAGCTTTTTAAGCATAAAAACTCCTTAAGTTGTTATTTTCTGTTTGTGAGCTTAGTTGTGTATTTACTATTTACGACTGTTAGTAAATGTAAATGCATCAGATATGGCTATTTATCAGTAGGCTTGATATTAACGTATGACAATAGATGGATTAACCCACGGAATTTAACCATTAGTTCAATAATGAATCGAAACGAATGAAAGTCAAAAAATCCTCTTTATCGATGTGTCATGATTATAATCAATAATTCGAAATTTCTGAGCACACCCTGAATCAATGATTATTAAACCTGTGACAATCGTAAATAATTTTTTTTTTAATCAAAAACACATGCTAAACAATTCACTTTAATTAACATTTTTAAAAAATTTTTTACGTTTGTTAACGTGCGTCTGCCGCGATCCAGTCGTAATTGAAAATTTGATAAGCAACGATCCTCTTAATTCACTCTCGTTATATAATTCACTCTCGTTATACACTAAATATTCAAAGAAAAGAATTACTGAATGATTATTATATTTAGCATAAAATGTTATTAAACAATATATTATTAATATTTATTTAATATATATTATAAATATTGAATTATGTATTTAATAATA
>SKRC01000159.1 GCA_007118695.1 Balneolaceae bacterium
CACATACCGGCGCTGTCCTTCTGCATATATGGTATCAAATGCCAGGCTCGACTTGCCTGAGCCCGATACCCCGGTAACAACCGTCAGTTTGTTGCGGGGTATCTCAACGTCGATATTTTTCAGGTTGTGAACACGTGCTCCCTTTACAATTATCGGGCGGTCTTTCACCGGCGCGCCGTTTGTTATTGTCTTGCTTTCAGCGGTTTTGCTGCTCATGAAGATCGATTTCTGATGTATTGTGCAAACAGGTTAATATACGAAATGTACCGCTCAGGATGAATGCAGAATTGATATAAAATATTAAAGTTAGCATCATGAAAAGTACCGGTGCAATGGTGTGTGATTCGTCAGCACCCGATTAACTACATACCGGCTTTGAAGATTTAAAGGTATTGATTCGTGATTCATCAAAACTGGTTTGCATTTGCCCGGTTTTGATGGCCGGTTTGAGTACCCTGCGTCCCATCCGGGATTATCACCCCGGCTTGCTTTCATCAATCAACCTGCTCAAAATACCGGTCTGGGAAATCCATAAATAATATCCCCAGTCCTGCGGGATAAGGATATGACCGCCGGACCGGATGGCCCCATCTGAGTGCCTTACATCCTATCCAGCCCTGGATTCACCCATTCATGATTTATCCACCTTGGATTCCACCATCCGGAATCTTTGTCAGGGTCTGACGTAATCAATCAACCTGCTCAAAATACTGGTCGGCAAAATCCATAAAATATCCCCAGTCCTGCGGGGTAAGATTATGGCCGCCGGACCGGATGTGATAGCCGCGTGGCATCTCAATCAAGGGCTCATTGAGAGATGGCATGTCATCTTCATTGATGGGGGAATACTCCCAGAGAGCATAAACCGGTGATGCATGGGCAAGAGAGAGGAATTCCCCACGGGGATCGGCCCACAAATCTTCATCGGCGCTGGCAACATAGACACCCCGGGGTGCGATCAGGGATATGAGCATATGCTGATCGAATGGCAATTCCTCTTCCCGATCGTTATAGGCTTCAAAATTACCGGCAAACCAGTGTGTAAAACGGTTAACCGCCCGGACAGTTTCGCCAAAAGTTCGCCTGCTCAGGGCAGCTCCTCCGCTGCCCGATTCATTGGAGATGACAATGGCAAACCGCTCATCTTCAGCTCCTGCCCAAAGAGAGGCCTTTCCACCTCTTGAGTGGCCCAGCAATGCGATGCTACCGGCATCAATACCGGGATCGGTTTCAAAGTAATCCAATGCCCTGCTGGCTCCCCAGCCCCATGCCGCAAGAGCCATCCAGGCATCCGGGGGACGCTGACCAATTGCAGTCTCGCCTTCAAAAAGGTGTATGACACCTTCATGATAACGCTCAGTATCGTCGGGTGCCAGATCGTTGTTCTGTATGGCAGCAATGCCATAACCACGTTCAATCACCACTTCAGCCGGCCAAAAGCCCGATTTCTCCTGCCTCGACGGATCGGTATTTTCCGGTCCGCGGTTGTTCATCAGAAGGAATAGCGGAGCCGGTTCATAAACTGCATTCGGAAGGAAAAGGGTTATTTCGAATTCATGCGTGCGGCCTTCATGCCGGCTTTTGACGACAACGCGTTTTAAGGTTGCGGTCCCATTCATTGCAGAATCATCTTCTTCGATCACATCAAAAGAAAGCTCTTCCGGCAAACCGGGACGACGCCCATACATCTGATCCCGAAATTTTTCCAGGGTCATTTCCCTGTACTGAAACCATTCGGCCGGTGTTTCTATCCGTGTTTCATTTGACAGCAACAGTGGATCCGGCAGCTCGTAGTCCGGTACAGCGGATTCATCCCAGATGTAGTCGGGGCGATCTTTCTTAAGTTGTTCAACCAGCTCAGGATTAGCTTCCCAGCCGTTCTCCTGCGCCATCAAAGGTGCGGTTAGCAAGTATAAAAAGGCCAGATATATAAAGTGTATGGATTTCATATTTCCCGGTTTAACCTCAAATGTGATAGATGTTTGAGCTATTTGCAAGTCAAAATGTAGTCATTTACCGGGAGACATGTTTAGTAGTAGTCATGAATCCTGAGTCCTGAGTCCTGAGTTTCCACACTGTTAACTGATAACTGTTTACTGTTAACTGACACACTGTAACACTGCTACAGCCCACTGCGATTGCCGGCAAACGACCGGAAGTTGTAGCTGAACGTCATCAAAAAGTACCTTGACAATACATTGGTCTGATAATCTTCAATGTAATCTTCTGAAAATGAACGGTTGATGTTGTTGTTCTGTGCAAGTATATCGAACAGGTGCAGCCGGAGTTCCGCCGCCCGGTTTTCCAGGAATTTATAAGCAACGGCCCCATTCCAATAGAGGGTGTTCCGGCTGAAGTCCTCACTCAGCCCCTCATAATGCTGGAAATTCAGATCACTGGACAGAACCAGTCCCCGCCAGGGCATCAGATTAAAGCCGCTATTCACCCTGCCGATGTAATAATTGCTGTCGATCAGGGGGTTGATCGAATTTTCAACAATGTTATAGTTGGCCCTGTAGGAAAAATTAAAATCTATATTTTCACTGATGTTGCTGCTGATAACCGACCCGGCACTCAGGCCTATATTATCGGCAATATTGCGATTGTCATCGATATAGGATGGGATTCGGCTGTAGGAGATCCCACCGTTCAAATTCAGGTTGCTTTTGATCAGGTCGACCGGCATGCTGTGAAACAGGAAACTTCGGATATTCCAGGAGTTTCCGATATTTTCCGGTGTGATCAGCCTGCCCCCCCTGCCAAGCTGAATACCGTCTGCAATGAACATGTCCTGTGGAGCTGTGAAGGTGCGGCTTCCAAGGTAGTCCATCGTATAATTCATGGAGACGAAAGCCATGGTGGAAGTTCCATTTTCAGGATTGGCTGCCCGGAGACGCACGCTGAACCGGTGGTCGTATTGCTGACCCAGATCCGGGTTTCCGGCAGTCATTCGAAGCGGATTGCTGTTGTCCACTACATTCTGCAATTGCCTGGCCAAGGGAGTCCGGGTGTTTGTGTTGTAAGAAAGCCGGATTGAGGAGTTGTTCTCAAAACGGTATTGAAAGGATGCCCCGGGGAGTAAGTTCTGCCAGCTGTTGGTTGTCTCTACTGCATGCGGAAAGATCTGCTCGCCTGCCAGACCGGTATACTGCCAGCCGAGATTCAGGTCCGCATTGTATCGCTCACCCCGAAACCGGTAGCTTCCTCGAAGCCGGTGGGTGGACAACTGATTCTCATAACGATTGGACAGGGCCGTCTCCAGAATATCATATCTGCCTGTCGCTTCATCAAAAAGAAAGGCATCCTGAATGGAACTGTTTCGATTCAATGATGGCTGATAACTCATCATGAGCTGGCTTCTTTCGGTGATCGGTTCGGTGAATGAAAGGTTGGCCGATATGGTGTAACCACCGGTAATTGTTTCTGTCTGCTGATTATTTACAATGATGTTCTCATCATCTCCAAAGAACTGGCTTTCGTCAAACTGGAACCGGTCGCCGGTCCGGTCATTGAGATCCGTTCTCAGGTTGGCGGAAAATGTCCGGCCACTGGTTTCATAACGATGGCGATAGAGAATGGTATTGGAGATATCATAACCGCTGTTGTTCAACCTGTTCTCACTTTGTATCTGATTCAACAGGTTTGCACCCTGGACAAACGTAAGGCCTTCAAGAAGGCTGTTTCTGTTGTTTTGCTGGTAACTCATCCGGGGAGTAATAATCAGCGACCGGCGCTCATCAATCGTATACTCCATTCTCATGTTAAACCGGTGGTTGGCATTTTCGCTGGTATCGTAGGCCTCTTCATCATAAATCTGATCGGCAGAAATACCGGAGAGATAACGGCGTTCCAGGTTTTGATCGTTTATGTTGTTGGACAGGTTGAAAAAATAACTACCGCTGACATCCCAGGAGTCGTTCCATTTGTCGATGTAATTGATACCTGTTGAATGTACGGAACTGATGCCGTTTTGATTGCCGACCATAAAGTTGCCGACATTTCCGCCTCCTCCGCCAGGACCTCCGGAACCGCCCCTTCCTCTGCGAAAGCCGCCGCCACCCCCACCCCGGCCTCCTCCGCTGTTGGCCTGGGCAACCCCCAGCAGATCTTCATTCGAAAAATTTTGCTGGTTTACATTGTTGCTCATGCCGATGAGGGATATTCTCCGGTCAGTGTCAAAATAGTTGTAATTGCCGCCGGCCGAATACCGGGTTTCCGTACCCAGCCCGCTCGTTGCTCTTCCGAAATGCCCGTTATTCATACCCCGCCTGGTGACGACATTCAATGTACGCTCCGTATTTCCGTCGTTGAAACCGGTAAACTGCGCCTGATCACTCAACCGGTCAAAAACTTCAATTTGTTGAATGACATCTGACGGCAAGTTGCGAAGGGTCAATGTCGCATCATCCCCAAAAAATTCCCTGCCGTCAACCAGCACCCTTCTTACCTCTTCACCCTGGGCCTGCAGCCGGCCGTCTTCAATGGAGAAGCCGGGCATACGTGTAACAAGCTGCTCGGCCGTGGCATCCCGGTTGGTTCTGTAGCCGTCGGCATGAAATGCGGTGGTATCTCCCCGCACCTCCACTCTCGGCCTTCTTGCCGTGATCTGGAATTCATCCAGTTCGAGAGCGACACTGCGAAGTGTAAAATCCAGCCCGTCCAGATTTTGGCCAGGTTCTTCAATCTGTTCCGCAGCCGTTTGATAACCGATATATGAAACAGCTAGAAGGTAGTTTCCAGGCTGCACGTTTCTTAACATATAGGTACCATCTGCACCGGATGTAGTCCCGCGTACCATGACGCTGTCTGGCAAAGCAAGCAAGCGAATGGTTGCACCTGTCAGAGGCTCTTCGGCATTATCATCAACTGTGGTTACAGTTCCGGAGATATGAAACGTATTCGTTTGGGCAGCAGCACTGTTTCCTGAAACAATCAGAAACAGCATTGTTATTGTTATTACACTGGAAACAGGGAAGCGGACAGTCATTGGTTTAACTTTAATATATTGATGGTATCGGTCACTTATCTGCGTGAATAAAGGTTAGCTCACGCATGAAGATGAAAATTAGACGTCAATGTCGCGGGAAAGTTTTATCACCCCTGATAATTTAACATTCTATTACAAATCTCTTTTCATTGGGCTCGATGCAGGCAGGATCTGCGACGTTCTATGTTTATTTCACCGGGGGCAATAAATTTGCAGCGAATTACTGGCTAATCAGCCGGCAATACGAATTTGTATCCTTTTTCTGTTAATTCTTCCAGAATCAGTTCAAGGGCAGCCAGGCTCACTGCCCGGTCGTGAAGCAGTATGATATTTCCATTTTTCATGCCCTCAACGGTACGTTTGGCAATTTTCCGAGCGTCAGTTGGAATTGTCTCCTCTTCATCTTCAAACTGCCAGTCGTAGGAATTGACTGACCAGTTTAAATTTTCCAGTCCGGCTTGATCAATAACGGTTTCAGCTTCCGGTGTCAGATCGCCATAGGGAGCCCGGAAAAAACGCGGTTTATAATTTTTCACATCATGCAGCCAATCGTTCATTTTCAGAATTTCTTTCTCGGTGGATTCAGGACTTATTTCTCTCAGCCGCTTATGTCCCCATGTATGATTGCCGACCATGTGCCCACGGTCAAGGATTTCCCGCACTATCCACGGCAGGGCTTCGGCAAGGTATCCGTTGATAAAAAAGAGCGCCTTGGCATTGTATTCATCAAGCAGATCCAAAAAACCGGGTGTTGTAAAGGCTTTGGGCCCGTCGTCGATGGTCAACATGGCAAGACCTTCAGCAGACCCGTCGTCCAGGGATCGTATTTGCCAGGTCAGGGAGTCGATGTAAAATTGATCCCCGGAATTTCCCGGATCCGATTCGATGGAAGGCCAATCCTGTGTTAACAGAGTAAGACTCAAAAATAGAATGGCAATCTTAGTCATAGTCGTTTCTTTCCCGTTTATAAGCCAATTGTGTAATTAGTCCGCATTTTCGCTTCGCGGGAATCGTTTCACTTACGGGGATTTCCGAATGGGTTGAGATACGGAATATTGGTATTTTTTGCAAAGTGTTGTGTCATTCACCTGATTTGTGTTCTCTTTTTTCCCCTCTACTCGTACCTCAACGACTCCACCGGGTCTACCCTGGAAGCTTTGATGGCCGGGAAAATGCCAGCTATCAAACCAATCAACACCAATATTCCGATAGTGAGCGAGACAGCCAGATAGGATATTTCAGGCTTACCGAGGAACTGGCCGGGCCCATCTACCATGTTCAGTGCCAGAACACCCTGAACAATGGCCACGGAAACGGCAAGCCCGGCAAAGCCTCCAAGAAGAGAGATGAACAGGGATTCAAACATAAACTGAGTGATGATATGCACTTTCCGTGCACCTACAGCCAGTTTAATCCCGATTTCGCGTGTTCGTTCTTTTACCACTACAAACATGATATTGGCTACTCCGACTCCGGCAATCAATAGTGTAAAAAATCCCACAGTGAACAGGAATATCTCAAGCCCGAAGGCCACATTCTGATTCATCTCTTCCATTTCAATGAAATCCCACATGGGAATTGCCTGTTCGTCGTCCGGATGAAAGGCATATTTGGACGAGAGAATTGCTGTGATCTGTTCCTTGACTTCCTCCTGCATGGAGGGATCGGTTGGGCGCACCAGGATAGACCCCACATGGCGGTTTCCATAAATGTTGCGGAAGGTGCTGTAAGGGATAATGGCACGGTTGGCATCCGGCCCGTTGTTCATGGATGTCTGCATCTTCGGTTTCATCGTTCCGATGACGGTAAAAGGAACATTGTCAAGCATCACTTCCCTGCCAATCGGATCCTGATCGCCAAATAACCGTTCAGTGATTTCATCTCCCAGAAACAGAACCCGGCGCATTTCATCCACGTCCCTTTCATTGATAAATCGGCCTCCCTGAGCGGGATACATGGTCCGCATGATTTCAAAATCGGGATTTACCCCTTCCATGAAGGTGTTGGTGGTTACATCACCGGCCTGCAGCCGTGTTCCGCCGCGCCCATACTGGGGGCTTACAAATTCGACTCCGGGCACAGCACGTTCTATCAGGGAGACATCGCTTTCATTAAAACGGATGCTGCGCCCGATTCCGAGGCCTTCATGGCTCATGCTCGTTTGTCCCCCATAGATAATGATGACCTGGTTGCCGGCCCCCAGCATCCCCTCCATCATACTTGTGCCCAGGCCCCGGCCGAATGCAAGCAGGAGTACGACCGACAGTGTGCCCCATGCGATAGCAACCAGTGTGAGAAATGAGCGCAGCTTCTGTTTGCTGAGATCCGTAAAAAATTCACGTATAACTGTCATCCACATCCTGTAACCTCAAAATGGTTAGTTCCACTGAGCCGGCTCATTACGTTGAGTGTGTCTTCTCTTCGAGAAGCATTGATCAATTCCGGCTCAGAAGGAATGTTGATTATAGATATACTTCGATTGCTTTTCATCATCGCATGCACTCCACAATGTCAAGCCGGGATGCTCTCCAGGCCGGCAGAAGGCCGGCGGCGAAACCCACAAACCCGAGCACAATAAAGGCGATAATACCCACTTCCGGGGCGAAATACGGTGCACCGACAAAATCCTTGATCGGTATATCCTGCAGGGCTTCAACAAAAACCCAGCCGATTCCGTAACCGGCAGCCGCTCCCATGCCGATAATCAGAAAGGTTTCCAGGAAAAACTGACCCATTATTTGATGTCGTTTTGCTCCGACCGAGCGGCGGATGCCGATTTCTTTCATTCTCTCCTGTACGACCACGAACATGATATTGGCCACACCAATGCCTCCCACAGCCAATGTGAAAAACCCGATCAGGGCAAGAAATCCGTTTATGCCGTAAAACAGGATATAGATGAAGGACCAGAACTCGTTGGTATCCCAAATGACGATCGCATCCCTGTCGGATGGGTCAAACCGGTGTTTTCGTGCCAAAACCTGGTACACCTGGTCGCGGATGCTTTCGGCGAGATCGGGATGGGCCGGTGTGTAGAGAATGTTTCTGATGTAATCTGTGCCCATCATGGCCGAAAAGGTTGTTGCCGGAATAAACGCCCGGTCCCTGTCCTGCTGGGAGTAAGAGGAGTTCTGAATTTTCTCCTGCATGACTCCGATTACGGTAAAAGGTGTATGACGAACAAGTACCTGTTTGCCCACCGGATCTTCCTCACCGAACAGGTTTTCAGCCAGACGGTTGCCAAGGAAAATCACCCTTCTCCTCTCTTCCAGGTCTTTATCATTCAGCCAGCGTCCGCCCTCCTTTTCAAAGATGTTCCTGATGTCGCTGTACACCGGGTAGATGCCTCCGACCATCGAGTTCCGCCTCTTGTCTCCATATGAAACCTGCAGGCTTTCTGTATACTCAGGGGTTACGGTTTTGATATCTGCAATCTGATCTTCAAGAAGCCAGGCATCGCTTTCACGAAAACGGATCTGCCGCCCGATACCGTACCCGTCATAAGCAATTGTGGTTCGTCCCTGGTACAAAATAGCGATTTCATCCCCCATTCCACGCATATTGAGCACGGTCTGATCCCTGAAACCTGTTCCGAATGCAAGAAGCAGGATCAATGTAGCGGTTCCCCACATGATACCAAAAATCGTAAGGAAACTACGCAGACGCTGCTGGTTCAGGTTTCGGAATAATTCTGTTATGAGACTGAAGATCGGCATGGTGCAGTGTGGTTGAATGGAGTGATTATCGGATGGTCAAGGTGCGTGATTTACGCTCCAATACTTTATCACCCTCATCCAGTCCGTCCCTGACAGCAACGGTAATGGCATCACTTAACCCAAGTTCCACCTCTTTTTCTATCCTGCTGCCGGGTTCACTGCCCGGCACTTCAATGGTGGCTCGCCCGTCGCGCATTGTCACTACCCGTTCCGGAATGGTGAGAACATTTTCCAGGCGTTCAATGATGATATCTGCATTTGCAGAATACCCGGCCCTTAATACTGCTCCATTGGCATCGGTAATGGTTATCTCAATCGGAAACACGGTCGCGTTGTCTTTTTGTGTGGCTTTCAGGGATATGCGGGAAACTTCACCATGAACCGTTATACCGGGAAGGGCGCCTATTTTGATCTCAACAGGCATTCCTTCCTCCACTTTGCCAACATCGATTTCGTCAACCGTACCTTTGAAAAGAAGGATCTCCATATTGGCCAGCGACATCAGCGGGGTTCCTGCCTGGTAGGACGTCAGGGGTACTACCGGTTCGCCAATATCCACCATCTTTTCAAGTATAAATCCGTCGATGGGTGCACGAATGATGGATTCGATCATCGTGTCGCCAATCAGAATCCTGCCCGACTCCAGCAGTTCCAGTCTCTCTTTGTTGATTTGCAGCCGGATCGAGACATCATTGTATCGTTGCTGCAAATCTTCAAATTCCTGATCGGAGATCAGGTCCCGGTTTTTCAGTATTTTCTTGCGATTCAGTTCTTTTGCAAGATTCTCCTCTTCCATTTGAGTTCGTTCGAGGTTGCGCTTGGCTTCGGCAAGTTCCAGGGGCGTCGGGTCCGGGCTGACTTCGATAAGCGGATCGCCCCTTCTCACGTAATCGCCGGGTTCGGCATAGATATGACTGACTACACCGGAGATTTTGGATTTAACTTCTATTTCATTGTCAGGCTCAATGGTCCCGGTTGCCAGTGCTTTTTCGACAACTGTTCCTCTTTCAGCGATCACATATGGATCCGAAGTGTCATTGTCGCCCGAGCTTTTACTGTAGATGTAAAAAAACGAGCCGCCGCCAAGAATGATAACTGCGAGCAGTGCAATCCATTTTTTGTGTTTTCCTTTTTTACGCTGGGTCATAATCATTTGATAAAATTTCCGTGAATAGTCTGCTTTACGGAAGCGGATCGGTGAAAGTTTCTTAAGGAGGGAAAATGATTTGGAATGGGGAGGGAGGAGTTGTTCTGACAAATACACTTTAATTCGTTGTGCGGAACCTACGAACACCCCTCAATTCGTTGGTGCTGAACGCACAACGAATGTCTCCCTCGGAGGGGAGATAGTTGTGACGCGTTCAGCGTTACAACTTGTGGGGTGTTCGCTGATTCCGCACTTCATTTTGAGGTGTGTTCGCAATTTCGGGCGAATACACGCTTTTCCGGGGAGGTAGTAATCTTCACATTAAAGCAGTTCTAAACCAGATAACCACTACCAAACGGTTTTCATATATGAATAGTTGATGAACATTCGGTCTCGTGTAACCAAAATGCAGTCTAATGCCATCGCCGTAGATGCTATCACCCGGTCTGCAGGGTCTGAATGAAAATCGTTGAGTTGATAAGCTGCCGCTGCAATGGCCGGTGTTAGAGGGAGTATTCCAAGATTATTTATCCTTTTTTTTCAGTTCAACATCTTCGCCTTTCAATAATCTGGTTACCATATCCCCGGCAACTTCTTCATGCTCGATCAGGAGTTCAGCCAGCCTGTCGAAGGCCTGTTGATTGTCTTTAAGTGTCTTTACCGCGCGGTCGTAAGCCTCTTTGGATATCGCTTTTATCTCCTCGTCGATTTCCCTGGCCGTGGAGTCGCTGAATTCGCGCTGCCTGTTCATATCCCGACCCAGAAAGACCTCTTCCTGGCCATTTCCAAATGAGATATGGCCAAAACGTTCACTCATTCCCCAGTCCATGACCATCTTCCTTGAGAGTTTTGCAACCTGCATCAGATCATTTTGCGCACCGCTCGTAGCCGTATTGAATATCAGCTGTTCGGCAGCCCTGCCCCCCATAATCACGGCAAGACGGTCGAGCAGGTATTCCCGGTTATACAGGTATTTCTCTTTTTTCGGAAGCTGTTGCGTCACACCCATAGCTTGTCCTCTTGGTATGATGGTCACTTTGTGAAGCGGGTCGGCATGGGGAAGTGCGGCCGCAACAATAGCATGCCCTGCCTCGTGGTAAGCCAGTATCTTTTTCTCATCGTCATCGATCGACATGCCTTCCCGTTCAAGGCCCATCATGACCTTGTCCCGGGCTTGATCGATATCTTCCATGGTGATTTTTTTTCGTTTCTCCCGGCCGGCATACAGTGAAGCCTCATTTAAGAGGTTTTCCAGATCGGCTCCGCTGAAACCCGGTGTTCCGCGGGCTACTTTCTCAAGATCCACATCTTCACCCATGGGCTTTTTCTTTGCATGTATTTTAAGGATATCAACCCGTGCGTTTTGCGATGGAAGGTCGACAGTAATCTGCCGGTCGAACCGGCCGGGCCGAAGCAGTGCCTTATCGAGAATATCGGGACGGTTCGTAGCAGCCATAACGACCACATTTTCACTCGGTTCAAAACCATCTAGCTCGGAAAGAAGCTGATTCAGGGTTTGTTCCCGTTCATCATGCCCGCCACCCAGGCCGGCTCCCCGGGTTCTGCCAATGGAATCAATTTCATCGATAAAAATAATACTCGGTGATTTCTCTTTGGCATTCTTGAACATTTCGCGCACACGTTTGGCACCTACACCCACAAACATCTCCATGAAATCGGATCCGGTAATGGTATAAAACGGCACATCGGCTTCTCCGGCAACGGCTCTTGCCAGTAAGGTTTTACCCGTGCCAGGAGGGCCGATCAACAGAATACCTTTCGGCATTTTGGCTCCGAGTTCTTCAAATTGTTCCGGGTTTTTTAAAAATTCAATGATCTCGCGAAGCTCCGTTTTTGCCCCGTCCGCCCCGGCTACATCATCAAAAGTTGTACGCTTCTTGCTTGTATCATGAAGTTTGGCCTGGCTCTGCCCGATATTGAACATCCCCCGTCCCTGCGCCTGCATGCGCTGATAAAAGATATAACCGATAAAGATGAACAGAAGAAGCGGCAGGGAGAAAAACAGGATGTACCACCAAAAATTCTCGGTTTCCGGCTCAGCGGAAACGATAACCCCTTGCTCATCGAGCATGGCAAATAGCTGATCATCGCCGAAAGAAGGAATGTAGGTGATGAAATTCTCGTAATGGGTAGTGTCTTCCTGTGCGATGCGCAGCTGCACCGCTTCTTTCAATGTGCCCTGGATTTCTTCTCCCTGCACATGAACGCGTTCAATGTTGTCGTCTTTGAGTTGTTGCCGGAAATTGCTGTAATCAATCTCAGGGACTGTTCCGAACATACCACCTGGATCCGTCAGGAAAATGTACCAGAGAATCATGAGGGTAAAAAGTACGATCCAGAATATATTTTTAGACCTGGATGAACCAGCAGGAGGAGGAACATTTTTACCGCCCGGACCTTTCTTGCTCCTTTCAGGAGACTGATCTGATTTTTGGTTGTCTTTATGATTTTTTTCTTCAGTCAACTTTTCAGCTTTCCAGATTATTTCTCAATTTAGAATGATGTCGGATAACTTAATAATTCGCGTATCCAAAAACGGTAGAAGTTACAATTATTAAATTAAACAGGCCAAATCTGCGCTTAAACGGCATCTAAGTCGTGGGCCTGTACAAACATGGGTGTCCTTCGGCCAGGATGAATTATCAAAGTATATATAAACTTCTCCCCTAAAATAGTGATAATAAGAGTTAATCAATATCCAATGAAAGTTTACGGTATTCTTCTGGGGTGTTGATATTACGGATTTCATCGTCAGAAACATTGAAATGCGAATAATTCAGTGTATGGATAAACCCCATAACGCGTGGTTCGTTCCGTTTCAGGAAAGTTTTAATTCTAGAAATAAGCCGGATGTGATAAATCCCATCAAGTGGTTGTATAGTTTCACCTGCCCGTTCAATCGATGAGATGCTGCATAAAGCCTGCCGCCGGCCTTTGCATATCGGAGAGTTGAACGTTTATGGCTGATGTCGAACATTTGAAATTCGGTTTGAATGCTTGTGAAGTTTTATCAAATTTGGTGCATCGCTGAAACCGGCCTGTTGAGCCGGGTATTCAGGAATCAATGTAAGAATATGGCAGAAAACTGATATGTGAACTTCCAATGCAGGAACGTGTGGTATTCGCAATGGATTCGTAATGGGAATTCTTCAAACATTGTCGAATGATCGCAGGTCATTGGAAAAGGATTGAATTGATGAAAAGACTTCAGAAGGAAGCAGACGGGCTTCATATAGAGACGATAAAGCGGCATATTTTTATCTGTGCAGATCAAACCAAACCGAAGTGTTGTAAAAAAGAGGTCGGCCTGGAATCGTGGGCTTATCTTAAAAAAAGATTAAAAGAGTTGGGACTTCAGGATCATGGAGGGGTCTATCGCACCAAAGCCAATTGTCTGCGGATCTGCATGAGGGGGCCGATAGCGGTTGTTTACCCGGAGGGAACCTGGTATCATTCCTGCCGGCCGGAGGTGCTCGAGCGCATCATCCGGGAGCATCTGATTGGAGGCGAGCCGGTAAAAGAGTTTATGTTTGCAGAGAATCCATTGCGCAGGGAATAAGGCTACTCACACCTTATAATGGGGTGCTGGGCGTGCGCGGTGAATAAGGGGCCGTGAACCCTGATAATATTAAAATTCAGGGTTTTACACTTTTTGCACTGAGCCGCCAAAGGAAGAATTAAAATTTGTATACACCTGCAGAGTTGTCCGCAAGTCTGAACCCGTTGATGGCCTCCGAATCCCGCCGCTCCTGCATGAACGGCGAGCGTTTCGTGAAAGCCCGTTATGCAACAACCGCAAAAATCTCATCCAGCCTGACGCGCTGGTTGTGGACTGTCTCTTCGAGAGAGGCGAGATTTTCTCCCGGGTAAGGATTATGGTCTGCTATTTCCAGGCATACATCCATCCCTTTGAGCAGATTGTTTCGCATTTTACCCAGTTTCCGCATTTCCGGGCTGTCCGGATCGGTTTGATCCGCCAGTTCTTTGATGTAATCCACATACATCACCAGCTCTTTTGCAAACATATGCGGACGATGTTCGGGCACCAGGGATTCTGCCCGGCCATAGATATGATCCACCATCTCTTCCAGTTTATAGGATCGGTTGAACCAGGCAATATTCGGCCCCGGACAGATCGCCTGCCGCCCATACGATGGTTTTTGTATTCCCAGGCGGATCAGTGATCCGGTTCCCAGGTTGGTGCAGAGACAGGTTTTCTCCATTACCCGATTTTTATGCTTCTCCTTTTCTTCTCTGTCAGCATCACTCTCCTCAATTTGATTGATTTTCAATAGTTGATATTGAGCTGAAGCCGTACAGATCGGGTTTTCCGTGAATTCGGTATTGGAGACCAAATAGCCTTTCGGACACTTTGACCCGGGTTTGCCTTTGTCGGCCAGTTCCCGGGTATGTAATTCCGAGCCGGAACCCCGAATGTTGTTAAAAGGTACCCCGAGCGGTGATACATTGCTCAGATACAGATCCTCCTCCTCGGCATTTTCCAATAAAATGGATGTTGTTACATCCACACAGGTTGCCTCGGGTACGAGTAGGAATGGGCTTCCCCATCCCGTACTGTCCATTCCGAAATCTTCAATCAGGCGCGTGAGCTCACCGTGCGTGCCGATTCCTCCCTGAACCGTGATAGCAGGTGCACTACCCTCCCCGGCTTCTACGGGATAATCCCACCCCTGCGACTCATAAAAACTTTTGACCATTGGCCGGAATGTATCTGCAAGCTGTTCGCGTTTTTCCCGGAATTCCTGAAGCAGTACCGGAAGCAGAAACCCATCGGATGCAAAGGCGTGACCGCCACAATTCAGGCCGGATTCAATTCGAAATTCGGCCACTTCCAGTCCTTTTTTAGCAAGAAATTTTCCCTGGATAAGAGCGGATCGAAAATCGCTGACCTTTAAAACGATCTTCTTTTTGATCTTGCCTGTCTGATCGCGATAAAAGTCTTTGAAATCAGCAATGTAACTGTACAGCCGCGGGTTGAATCCGGCAGAGAGGACCAAAGCCGAGTCGAGTGTGCTTTCAGCGAATCCGCGAAGCGCGGCACTGGCATCACTGTATTCCGGGCTCATGGGGTTATCGTCCTTGTCCAATTTAAGGGAATCTACTTTGGCCATGATATTGACTTCGATCAATCCGGGCGTCATCTGATCGGTAAGCTTTTGTTCGGCACTTTGCCGGCTCTTGTTGTCTGTGATGGACAAGATGGCATGGTATGCTTCTTTCAGAGGATTTGACTCTGGCAGCAGGCTGAAGTATTGGTCTTTAATATTGTTTTCGAACAGGGGGAGGTTCTTTACCGATTCGAATTTTTCACTGACAATCTGCTGCACCGTTTCCAGATATGCGTTGACTCTTTCAGCCCGTCCGTCCAGAGACGATCGCGGTATATTTTTGTAATGCAGATTGAATTCATTGCAGTAATGTTTTCTGATTTTCTCCAGCAAAAGGTCATCGACGACAGATATTACGGAGTTGATTCCCAGGTGCGCCACCCGGATCGGGCTGTCGATGGAGTGCCCGGTGCCCATGACCGGGATGTGGAACTGGTGTTGATTCTGATACATGTACAAAGGGGTGTCGGTCAAAAATTTTTGTTTGTTGGACTTGAATCCATAAAGATATGAAATTAATTAAAGAATTAATAGTCTTTAATATTATTTTGTTAATTATCTGTTCAATGGCCTCACTGGTATGCCGATAATTTCTCAAATAACCATGAATACAGGAAAGGTTTCAAATAGAACGGATATTTCATAATTTAGGAGAATAAACTCTTTAAACCAGTACATTTTTGATTCCTGTTTGCTATGTTGTTATCCAAAGCTTGTGTATATGGTATTCGTGCATCACTATTTCTGGCCGCCAGGGATGCGAAGGGATATATCTCTATCCGTCAAATGGGGGAGAAACTGGATATTTCACCTCACTTCTTAACCAAGATTCTTCAGCAATTGACGGAAGACGGCCTTTTGGAATCCTATAAAGGGCCCAACGGGGGTGTTCGTCTGACTCGTTCCGGAGAAGAGATCACTATTATGGAGATTGTGAAGGCTATCGATGGCGACAAACTACTGACAGAGTGCGCATTGGGACTGCCGGGCTGCGGTGTTCAAAAACCCTGCCCTATTCATGAAAAGTGGGCTGACGCCCGTGAAGGGATACGGAAAATGCTGGAAGGAACAACGTTAAAAGAAATGGCCAAAAAAGGGAAAGATTTGGATCTGAGACTCACCGCCGATGGCGGGTTTGATATAGATTAACCCTGCAATCTTCTTCGTATTTGGCTGGAAGAAAAACGTTGACGATAACGCAGTTGTTCACACGGGACAGGAACTGTTTTTGGATGAACCCAAAAACATGATAAGGGTAGTCCTGCCCTATTCAACCGGCTCAAGCTGCGCTGAAAAATGACGAAGCACCTCCGGGGCAGATACGACTTTATACCCGGTCAATTTATCACGCTGCTCAAATGTGGAGATGATCACTTCAGACAGGTAATCGACATGACTTTGCGTGTAGACTCTTCTTGGAAAGGCAAGCCGGACCAGTTCCATTGCCGCCGGTTTTTCTGATCCATCCGGTTGCAGACCAAACATAACAGATCCGATTTCAACAGCCCGGATCCCTCCTAACAGGTATAGGGCATTGGTCAGACTCCAGGCAGGATATTGAAGTGAATGAATGTGAGGCAGCATCTCTTTGGCATCGATATAGACGGCGTGACCACCGGTAGGCTGCACGATCGAGATACCGGCTGATGTGAGTTTTTCACCCAGGTAACTGGTGGTTCGGATCCGGTAACGCAGATACCCTTCATCCAAAGCCTCATACAGGCCTTTGGCAACGGCTTCCATATCATAGCCGGCCATGCCACCGTAAGTGGGGAAACCTTCGGTTAAAATCGTCAGGCTGCGGCATTTCTGAGCCAACCGGTCATCATTGATGGCCAGAAACCCACCGATATTCGACATGCCGTCTTTTTTGGCACTCATAGTGCAGCCATCGGCATAACTGAATATCTCACGGGCAATCTCCAGGGGCGATTTATCGGCAAAGCCCTCTTCCCGGGTTTTGATAAACCAGGCGTTTTCGGCAAAACGGCAGGCATCGATGAAAAAAGGGATATCGTGCACATTTGCAATTTCCGAAACACTGCGGATGTTTTGCATACTTACAGGCTGGCCGCCACCGGAGTTGTTGGTAATCGTAAGCATGATGACAGGAATGCGATCGGGTCCTGTCGAACGGATTGTTTCTTGCAGGGCCTCCAGGTTCATATTACCCTTGAACGGATGGATCAATTGCGGCTGTTTTCCTTCCGATATGACCATATCCCGGGCTTCCGCACCGTTGTGCTCGACATGGGCACGGGTGGTATCAAAATGAGTGTTATTCGGAATCACATCACCTTTGCCGGCAATGGTGGTAAAAAGGATGTTTTCGGCAGCCCGCCCCTGGTGGGTCGGGATGACATGGTTGAATCCGAATATATCCCGGACGGCTGATTCAAAGCGGTAAAATGACGAGGCGCCCGCATAAGATTCGTCACTTGCCATCATGCCGGACCACTGATCGGATGACATTGCCCCGGTTCCGCTGTCGGTCAGCAGATCGATTAAAACGTGTTTCGCTTTAAGCTGAAAAGGATTATAACCGGCTTTTTTGAGCAGTGACTTCCTCTCTTCCATTGTTGTGAAGCGAATCGGCTCCACAGAACGGATTCTGAAGGGTTCAATGATGGTCTGACTTTTAAATGGTGTGAGATTCATCGAGGTACTCTTAATTCATGCAATAGTGAGTTTGTATCTTCGGAGTTCACAGAATCACGTTATTGAAAACCTGTATTGGAGAGACTTCACTGATTATGTGGTACTCATGCCGCGGAATTTATTTTACAAGTAGGTATTGCAAAATCGTTTCGCGTTCAAAAAATGAGCATTTTTTTCCAGGCACTAGGTTATTGGATTTTCAAAATCCTCTGGCCTAGATCCAATACAAAAATTTTGGTTTTGTAAAACCTCCTACAAACAAGGGTTCTGTTTGAGATCCACAAAATAAAGTTATGAATGCATTGATCATTTACAAATCGGGCTGCATGTCAATAATATCTTTTAAACCCTCTTTAAGCTCATTATCCGAAAATTGGTGGTCGTTTAGCTTCCCGGCAAAATAATCTTCATACGCCTGCATATCCACAAAACCGTGGCCACACATATTAAACAGGATGGTTTTTTCCGTTCCTTCCACTTTGGCCTGTTTGGCTTCACGGATCACCTGGGCAACTGCATGTGTCGCTTCAGGCGCTGAGATAATCCCTTCTGTTTTGGCAAACGTTACACCTGCTTCAAAGCACTCGAGTTGCTGCAGGGCAACAGCCTCGATCAGTTCGTCTTTAAGCAGCTGGCTGCAAAGTACACTGGCACCGTGATACCGCAATCCGCCGGCATGAATTGCTGCAGGTTTAAACTTGTGGCCCAGTGTAAACATGGGTAGCAGCGGGGTATAACCGGCAGAATCACCGTAATCATATAAAAATTCACCTTGAGTTAGTTTTGGACAGGAAGCCGGTTCAACGGCAACATATCGGGTTTTTTCCCCGTTCACGAAATTGTTATATAAAAACGGAAAACAGATTCCGGCGAAATTGGAACCGCCGCCAAGAGGAGCAATGATCACATCGGGATAATCGCCTGCATATTCGAGCTGTTTCAGTGACTCCTGACCGATAATGGTCTGGTGTAACAACACATGATTCAATACAGAACCCAGGGAATATTTTGTCTGATCGTCCTGAACAGCCCGCTCTATGGCTTCAGAAATGGCTATTCCCAGGCTGCCGCTGGTTTCCGGATCTTCGGCAAGGATATTCCTCCCAGCCTGTGTCCGTTCACTTGGAGACGGATAGACCTCTGCTCCGAATGTATTCATCATTATCTTTCTGTACGGTTTCTGATCGTAACTGATCCGCACCATATAAACTTCACACTTTACATCAAACTGGGAACAGGCAAAAGCAAGTGCGGTTCCCCACTGACCGGCGCCGGTTTCTGTAATTATGCTCTTCACTCCCTCCTGCTTGTTGTAGTATGCCTGGGCAACGGCCGTGTTGGGTTTATGTGAACCGCTCGGACTCACTCCCTCATACTTATAGTAAATTTTTGCCGGCGTATCGAGCGCTTTTTCAAGACCGGTTGCCCTGTAAAGAGGTGTCGGTCTCCAGATTTTATAGACCTCCCGGACTTCATCCGGAATTTCGATATAACGCTCGCTGGAAACCTCCTGCTGAATCAAACTCATAGGGAAAATCGGACTCAGATCATCAGGTCCTGCCGGTTTGCCGGTTTGCGGGTTGATGGGCGGCTGTGGCTTGTTAGGCATATCAGCAACGATATTGTACCAGTGGGTGGGGATGTCCGATTCGTCAAGGAAAATTTTTCTGTTCATCGAGATGGTTTGATGTTTGAGTTCAGGAAATAATTATTTAGGGCAAGTCACTGCTGAAAAACAAACCCAATAGTATTAAATCACCTTTCATTAATCAAAAAGAAATCGGTATTGACTTAATGAAGCAGGATGATGAAATTAAAGCTATAATTTATGAATTAATACTATTTTGTCTCCTATTTATGTCAAACCTCACCGATGATCAGGCTTCACGATTTGCGAAAACGCTTCTTTACTGGGTGTCTGCATTTATCTTGTTTGAAACTCTGACCGGTTTGTCTATCTATTTTTTGCCGTTCAGTCTGGCTAATCAGGTGATGGTTCTGCTGCACACCGGGGTGGGATTGCTGTTCCTGATACCTTATCTGTGGTATCAGTTCCAGCATTGGCTGACCTATAAAGACCGGCAATGGAATGAGTTTGTGATTACCGGGTATGTAGCGATGGCTGCAACAATGGTGGCGGTCATTTCCGGGGTGGTTCTGACCTGGCAGGCGGTATTCGGCTCACACATCACAGTTCTTTGGAAAAATCTGCATATTGCATCGACATTTGTCCTGATTGCAGCTCTGATTCCACACCTCGGGCTGATATTCTTTCGCGATTCGAGAGCGAAAAAGAAAAGCTCAGCAATGGAGCAAAGAGTTGATGCACAGAAAAAATTCGGGTTCAACAGTATCTATATTGTTGCCATCCAGTTTGCGCTGGTAGGCTTGTTTATGTTCGCCTATGCCCCGCCTGAGTTTTCAACCGGGAATCCGGAAGATATTCTCTATCACCACGGGTCCGATAACCCGTTTTCACCGAGTCTGGCCCGGTCGGCTGACGGCGGACTGATTCCTGCAGAGCTGCTGGGAGGATCGGAGTCGTGCGGAAGCTGTCATACGGAGATCTACGAGGAGTGGGAGGTCAGCGCTCATCGATATTCAGCCGAAGATCCGTTTTTCAGGGTCATCCAGCAGAATATGGGAGAGCAAAAGGGAGCCGTCTCTGCCCGATACTGTGCGGGTTGCCACGACCCGATCGGACTGTTTGCCGGTTCCGCCAACCTGTACTCGGATGAACTGACCAACCCGATCGGATTGAAGGAAGGCATTTCCTGCATCTCCTGTCATGCGATAACGGAAGCAGATGTTCAGGGCAACGCGGATTTTGTCATCGATCCGCCGGAACGGTACATCTTTGAATTACATGATGGAAAGCTTGCCAAATGGATCAGCGACTTCTTGATCCGCGCCTATCCCGACAAACATGTAGAAAGCTACAGGCGGCCGTTATATAAAACCTCTGAATACTGCGGGGCCTGCCATAAGCAATATATCGATGAAGACATCAACGACGTCGGGTGGGTACAGTTACAGAATCAGTATGATCAGTGGAGGAAAAGCCATTGGTTCACCCAAGGCGATGCCATTTCAACGGTAGAGTGCCGGGAATGCCATATGCCACTGAAAGAGTCGATGGATCCATCGAGTGGGGATCCGTTCGATTATAACCGGAGACCGGACGACGGAATGCACCGCAGCCATCGCTTTCTGGGGGCCAATCAGTATGTTCCCAAACTACTGGACCTGCCGGGTGCAGACGAGCATATAAATAAGATCGAAGCTTGGCTGAGAGGTGAATACAAAATTCCGGAAATCGAAGATAAATGGGTGAGCGGCCCGGCCGTTCCAATCACCGTCATCAGCCCGGATAGTGTGAGAGCCGGCGACGAGCTTCGCATGGATGTACTGATCACCAACCGGAAGGTTGGTCATGAGTTTCCGACCGGCCCTCTCGATATGATCCAGACCTGGATCGAAATCATGGCGGAAGATCAGAACGGACAGGTCCTTTTTTCCTCCGGTACTCTTGATGAAAATCACTTCATCGAGCCGGGGGCGTTTATGTTCAGAGCGGAACCGGTAGACCAGTATGGCAACCTGATCGACCGCCACAATCTGTGGGAAATGGTGGGAGTCAGGTACAGCCGCGCACTCTATCCGGACCGGTCCGATTATGCCAGGTATTCCATGAAGGTGGATGCCGATACTCCTGCCTATCAGTATACCGATGGGGAATCCCCGGCTCAGTATTCAATGGCCGCCGTGCCGCAAACTGTCACGGAAATTAAAATCACGGCAAAATTACAGTACAGAAAAATCAATCAGTTTTTGATGAATGAAGTCTTTAACGAAGTGGTCGACGGGGAAACGGCTCCCATAACCACAGTTTCCGAACACATACGTTATGTAAAAGTTTATCATGAGGAGGTATTGCCATGAAATCTTCGATTCCACGCAGGAAACGGAAAATAATCTGGTCCACGCTGTTAACGGCCCTATTTGTTATCATCATAGGAGCCTTTATTTGGTACGAAGAAGAGAATGAAACCTATATTCCCGGCCAGCAGGTCGAGGGGCTGACTTCCCGTCTTGCACGGGAATTGCCGGATGATGTGCCGGCGGTGAGGTTTGAAAATATAGCCGAACGGGCCGGGATTGATTTTAAGCATTTCTATGGAGAGAGAGGATCCCGGATTACGGAAGACATGGGGTCGGGTGTCGCCTGGATTGATTACAACAACAACGGTTTCCAGGACCTGTTCATCGTCAATAATGCCGGAGCAATGGATATGACAAAAGAGGAATTTGAAAAGTCACCTGCCCGTATGGCCCTGTACAGGAATAACGGTGATGGTACCTTCAGTGATGTGACGGAACAGGCCGGGCTCGATATTCGGATGCATGGAATGGCCACAGTCTGGGCGGATTACGATAACAGCGGATACATTGATTGCCTGATAACCGGGTATGGTCAAAATCGGCTTTTCAAAAATAACGGGGACGGGACATTCACCGACGTTACAGAAGAAGCTGGCCTGGGTGGTGTTGATGGATTCTGGGCGGGTGCAGCCTGGGGGGATCATAACGGAAACGGTTATGTTGATCTGTATATCACCGGGTATCTCTCCTATTTTGAGATTCCGGATGTGGAAGAGATAGCAAGCCTTCAGGAACCCCCCTCCATCAATCCTTCTGTTTTCGATCCCATTCGTAACCTCTTCTATCGCAATAACGGGGATGGAACCTTTACAGAAATAGCAGAACAGGCTGGCGTGGCTAATCCGGAGGGCAAAGGGCTTGAAGTGGCATGGGTGGATCTTACCGGAAATAACCTGCCCGATCTCTATGTGGCCAACGATGTAACCGATAATGTTCTGTATCGAAATTTGGGCGATGGAAACTTTATGAACATCAGTTACCAGGCGAAAGTGGCTGACTACCGCGGCTCGATGGGGATGGCTGTGGGCGATTGGGATGGGGATGAAGATCTGGACCTGTTTATTACTCATTGGATTGCACAGGAAAATGCATTTTACAATAATTTGTGGAGTGAAGAAGATTCTGATGGCATGTTGTTTTTCCGGGATGATGCAGACCGGTATGGCCTTGGGCAGTCGTCGCTAGACTATGTAGGCTGGGCTACTTTTTTCTTTGATTTTGACAACGATGGTAGGCCTGATCTGTTTGTAGCCAATGGCCATACCAATCAAAAAAGAAATAACCCCAGAGAATTGATTCCCATGAATGATCAGCTCTATTGGAATCGCAATAACGAAGAAGGTTTCTATGAGGTGACGGCCATTGCCGGCGACTATTTTCAACAAAAATATACCGGACGTGGAGGTGCATATGCCGATTTTAACAACAATGGCTTATTGGACATGTTTATCGTCAATCATAACGGTCCCGGGATATTACTGGAGAATCAAACCCGGTCGGCCAATAACTGGCTCCAGGTACAATTGACAGGAACCGAAAGCAATCGGTCCGCTATCGGCGCCAAACTGAGGCTGGTAACATCCGGCGGCGTACAAATCAAACAGGTAGGCATGCAGCCCTCGTATCTGTCGCAAAACAGCCTGGTTCAGCATTTTGGCCTGAATAATGTATCCCGGGCAGATACTCTTTATATCCGGTGGCCCAGTGGGCTTGAACAAAATTTTACCGGTATCAGCAGCAATCAACGGATCATGATCACCGAAGGTATCGATGAGTATAGCATTTGGCAGCCTGGTATGTAATAACAGTAACAAAAGAATTAAATCATGATAGGTAAATCCCATATCATTTCTTTTGCAGTTGTAGTAAGCCTCTACATGATCGTTGCAGTCTGGAAATATGTGCCGATTAATACAGAAATTGAGAACCAAACCCGGTCTGAGCAAAGATCGGACCGGGCTGATATCGTAGCGTTTTGGGACCATTACAATACGGCTATTTCATACCGGTCGGACAGGGATTACGAACAGGCTGCCTATTATTATGAACAAGCATTGGAGGTCAATGCACAGCATGAGGATGCACTATATTACCTTGGCAGCATGTATCTGTTTCAGCGTGAATTTGAAAAAGCTGAACAGATGTGGTTGAAACTTGAAGAAATTCAGCCGAACTCACCACGAACCCAGCTGCAACTGGGTACGCTTTATTTCTGCATGGATGATTCAAACGACCTGTTTAATATAGAAATGGCATCAAAAAGGTTTGAACATGCCTGGAACCTGAACCGGGAAGAAACCGGATCACCGTTACTGCTCTCGAAAATTGCAATGTTAAACGGGGAGTATGACAAGGCCGGTGATCTGCTCGATATCGTGATAGTATCCAATATGATGAGTTACCAGGCACGTTATTTGAAAGGGTACCTGGAATGGATGGAGGGCAGGGAGAGTGCCAGTCGTGACAATTTCAGGAAAGCAAGGGACATTTTCCAAAGCCTGGCATACTCTGAAATTCAGGGTGAAGGCGCAACGAAGGCCGGTGCAAGAGCCATGCTGTCGGAAGACCGGTTTTGCAATGCATTTGAAAGTCAGATTGATGAGTTACTCGCTGAAAACGGAATGTTGGATCACGATTCTCATTATGAGAAGTTTAGTGACAGCATCAAGTCCTGGCGTTAAAACAGGGTTTATCATCAGGCAAATTTGGGGATAAACACCAATGTAATACAGAACTATAATACAGATTTGCATTCACTAGTTCGCATTTCCCGCCAGAAAATTTGATCGTATACAAGGCGTCACGAAAATGGTTGCATCACTTGTAGGATTTAATTCCGGTTTTGAAACCGGCGGGATTTCTCACTTCGAATATACTTTTGATTCGTTATGTTTTTGAGATCAAAATTGAACAACCGCTTGCCGGTAGTTATGATCATGCTGCGGATCTTCAAGATGGGCCCGGTCCTGTTTGGGAAGGGCAAAATCAACTTGAATGTCTTTGGAATCGGAGCGATGCTTTTTCAACTGTTCCAGGTATTCCAGCCAGTAGCCGATTTTTAACCAAATAAATGGATTATCAGAAAAACTGCAGAGAGTCAGGCAATTTATTTCATTTTGATTCTCAGAAGCAGGCAAGGTTTCAACATACTGATTATTGAATACCGGTTCATTGTGAACGTTGAGCAATTCCAGGTTAAAACCGGCGGCCGAGTTTTTTAACAGGGTAACAAGGGGCAGATCCGGGTCACTATCCGGACAGCAAATATTCTCTCCGGGCCTGCATTCTGTTTTCATTTTCAGTTTTCGAATGATGGCAACCAACCGGCTTTTATTGATTTCCGGAAACGTTTGAATGTGGAGCATATAGCCTTTATCGAGTGCCTCGCAATCCATTGCTTTTAAAACTTTGCCACAATGAATTAAGGCGACCCGGTTGAGCTCGTCATCTGTGAGGTATTTTGGATTAACCGTTAATTCCAGCCAGTTGTCTGTTAATCGATACGACCAGTATTGGGTGGCATACCGGTCTGCCTTCGAGTAAATGGTTTCTATTATATGTTGTAAAATCATTTCCGGTTAAGAACTGAAAAAAACGGAATAAAAATGAAGGGGGGATTCCTGTATCTATTGTAGGGGTTAATCCTACAAAGCCGACTCTGAAACGCCCTGTTAACAGGAATTTTGCCCCTGTTAACTACCTGAGATCGGTTCATTAATTCCTGAAGAAACATAGTGGGTCTGATTCCGGCTGGCAAAATAAAGCCGACACACATTCCCGTTACGACTCGTCTTTGGATACGGGTTATCTTTTAAACTTATCCTCAATATCTTGCGACTCCCGGCGGATATCTTCAAATGTCGTGTGGTAGGCCCATTCGTTGAAAGAGTCTTTCAGCCGTTTCCAGACGGGATGGAGCGGGCATGGATCCTCGTTCCTGCACATTTCCCATCCAAAGACACAGGGCTGTTCGTCGATGTCGAATCCGGAAGCGGTCAAAACATCTATAATCCGTAAATCTTCAGGAGCTATGTTCATGACAAACCCCCCTCCATGCCCTTTTTGAGAACGTACGTATCCGGCCTCCACCATTTTGCGCATGATCTTCGAAAGGTAATGGGAAGGGACATCGGTTTTTTCTGCAAGTTCGCCGGATTTTACAGGTTTTGAATTGCCGGCTCTGACCAGTCCGGTCATGGCACGCAATGCGTAGTGTGAGGTTTGATTCAGGAACATGTGCTGAAATTGATTGAATGTTAATGGTAAAGGTATCAGGTAACCGGATCCATGCTAACCCGCATTTCCCGGTACGCCGTGGAAAGCCACGGGCCTTCAATACAAAATCCCGGATCCTGTGATTCCTTCAAAAAAGCAGTCAGTAAAAAGTGTACGAGACTTAGCCTTTCGTGTAACAGGAGGAATATAAAAAATATTTTTCAATAGACTTGCCTATCTATTGAGAGAGTTTTATTATAGACATGTATATCTATTGATAATCATGTGGTTACCATCGTATGCTTCTGATCCTGAAAAAAGCTGTTCAGCTGCCGATTGAAATCTGGTCATTGTCCCGGTCACTAACCGCTGTGGATTTTTCCAAACAGTGGCTGAAGCTGGCGCTATTCAGCCTGCTGTTGTCCGGACTGTTTTCCGCTGTCATTGTGCTTGCACGGACACCCGGGCTGGCAGAGTGGATCAGTGACCCGCTTTTTGCACGGAAATCTCTGGTGTTGCATGTGGATCTGGCCCTTGTCGTTTGGTTCTATGCTTTTCTGGCAGTTCTATATATGTCGCTGACCAGAACCCCGTTCAGCCTGCGGATAGCTGCTGCCATGAAAACGGCCATGGTCGGGGTAGGCATGATGATCGTAACCGTTTTCCTGGATGCAGAACCGATCCTTGCCAATTACATTCCTGTCTTGGATCATCCTTTGTTCCTGGGTGGGCTTCTTCTATTCGGAGTCAGCCTGATTATCACGTTCTCTTCCGGATTTTCAAAACCTAAAATCCAACCTGAACAGGTAAAACCGTCGTTCTATGTGGACAGTGCACGGGAGGCCATCCGTTATGCCGGACTGCTTGTACTGGTCGCTATTATTACGATTATCACATCCTGGCTGATCACACCGGAATTTGCATACCGGACCACTTTTTATGAGCTGGTAATGTGGGGCGGCGGACACATCCTGCAGTTTGCCAATGTTTTGGGAATGCTTACCGTCTGGTTTATCCTCCTCTACAAACTGACCGGCAGCGACCCAATCGGACAACGGGCGAACAAATGGCTTCTTGCGATTCTGGTTTTGCCCGCTGCAATTGCACCCGTTCTGTTAATAAATGGCACCACCAGTCAATTCTACTACGCCGGATTTACCCAGTTGATGCGCTGGTTTATTTTCCCGGTTGTGACCGTTTACATGGTGATTGCATTCCATGCGGTCTGGAAGGCCCGACGAAGCAGAATAATCAAGGGTTCACTGTTTCGAAATTTTTACTTCAACGGATTATTTGTCAGCATTCTGCTGACGATCACCGGGTTTGTAATCGGTGCCATGATAAGGGGATCAAGCACACTTATTCCTGCACACTACCACGCATCTCTTGGGGCAGTTACCGTGGCTTATATGGTAATGGTTTTCATACTGATGAAAGAATACGGGTACAGCCTGGACGGATTGAAAAGTTCAAAACTGGTTAGCTGGCAGCCTCTGTTATTCGGGGTCGGCCAAACCGTTTTTGTTATCGGGTTTGCCTTTGCCGGCCTGCAGGGTATGGGCAGGAAAATGTTTGGGCAGGATCAAAGCATCCATACAGCAGAAGCATTGATCGGCCTGGGTCTGATGAGCATCGGTGGCCTTCTGGCAATGGCCGGCGGGCTTTTGTTTATCTACATCGTCGTTAAGTCATATCAAAACGGAAAAAAACAATAATTCTATGGAAGAAGAAAAAATACATCCGATTCAAAAATTCATGGACAATATCTGGCTGCTGCTGATACTCGGCCTGGCCATTCCATTTTTATCCTATTCGATCTGGGGATTGATCGAATTGTTGATGGTGGAAACGGGAACATTACCATAACGAAAGCTAAACGGACAAAACAATGAGCATTTTTCATCCAACAGGAAATTGGTTCCGTTCGCCAACAGGCGCCGAACGGATGTGGATTGGCATGGCACTTTTCTGGTGCCTGGTGATGTCGATTACTATGCCGTGGTGGCATTTTCAGGGTAAACAGAACGCACCGAGTGAAACCTACAAGGTTGAGCCGGCTGATTTCATTCAGCGGGTGTCCCAGTTTGTAGAAGCCCACCAGGTTGGCGAGGTAAATAATGTACCTATCGTTGAACCTCCTCCCGGCGGCGATGCCTATCTGCTCGGACAAATGTGGCGCTGGTACCCGGTACTGAAACTGAAAAAAGATCAGACCTACCGGATTCATGTATCCTCTGCTGACCTGCAACACGGCTTGTCGATACTGCCTCAGAATATAAATATACATGTAATTCCGGGATACGATTATGTCATGACTATCACTCCTACAACAACCGGAGAATTCAGCCTGATCTGCAACGAATTTTGCGGGATCGGACACCATATGATGACCGGAAGAATAATAGTGGAATAACTGAATAACCATATAGAATCTTATGAATACGCAAACTGCTGCTACAACTGATTACAGGGTATGCAATACGACAGGCTTGTCTGTTTTTTACAAAGCTGAATTTTTTACCAAAGCCAATGCAGTTCTCGCTGTCATCTTTCTACTGATCGGAGCTGTTGCTGCTATCCTGCTGGCCCTGACACGCTGGTCGAATGTAATGCTGCTCGATGATATCTGGTATTACCGGATGCTGACACTGCACGGAGTTAACATGCTGGTCTTCTGGATCATCTTTTTGGAAATGGGAATACTTTATTTTGCAAGTACCACATTGCTGAATACGAAACTGTTTTCCAAAAAACTGGCACACATTTCTCTGGGATTGATGGCAGTTGGTGCAGTAGTCACCAATTACATCATCCTGGCCGGACAGGCAGACGTGTTGTTAACGTCTTATCCGCCACTGGAGGCACACCCGCTGTTTTACCTGGGAATCATACTTTTTGCCGTGGGTGCCCTGATTGTCTGTTATAACTTTTTTGCCACACTTTACATTGCAAAAAAGAATAAAACGTACGAGGGATCCATGCCGCTGGTCACATTTGGGGCTGCTACGGCTGCAATTATAGCGGTTGTTGCCCTGATTCACGGGGCCATTGCATTGGTTCCGACCTTTTTATGGTCGATGGGCTGGACCGAAATGATGGATCCGGGGATTTACCGCCTGTTTTGGTGGGGATTGGGCCATCACTCACAACAGGTTAATGTGGCGGCCATGGTTGCCGTATGGTATTTCATTGCCACCATGAGCACCGGAGCCAAACCGCTGAATGAGGCGGTCTGCCGCGGGGCATTTATACTGTACATTCTGTTCATCAACCTGGCGGCAGCGCATCACCTGCTTGTGGATCCCGGGCTCAGCTCCGAGTGGAAAATCTGGAATACCTCCTATGCCATGTATCTTGCAGTACTAGCATCCATGATCCACGGATATACCGTACCCGCTTCCATGGAGGTGGCCATGCGCAGAAAAGGGTTTAACAAGGGAATCTTCGGATGGTTTGCCAAATTGCCCTGGAAAGACCCCGGATTTTCAGCCGTTGCATTATCGGCCATCATATTCGGTTTTATCGGCGGAATTACCGGTGTAACACTGGGCACCGAGCAGATCAATATCATGGCCCACAACACACTCCGCATTCCGGGACATTTCCATGCAACTGTTGTTGGCGGTACGACACTGGCTTTTATGGGGCTGTGTTACTACCTGGTGCCATTGATCTTCCAGAAAGACTTTTACTTGAAGGGACTGGCCAGAATTCAGCCCTGGTTGTTCGGAGGAGGCATTGTGATTATGTCCCTCGGAATGTCGTTTGCCGGCACCTATGGGGTCCCGAGACGAACCTACGACAGTGATTTCAGCGGTGCGACGCTTGAAACCGGTTTCGATCCGGTAGCCCACATCATGCTTGGAGTTCTGGGAATCGGCGGTGTAATTGCATTCCTGGGTTTGCTGCTGTTCATCGTTCTGGTAGTGGCAGCCGTATTCTTCGGCCCGTCATTGAAAGGAAAGAAAATGCCGACCTGGCAGTCACCCCAGGAACAGAAAATGACCGATGACCTGATCAGCAAAGGCTATGAAGAAGAAGGCAAAGATTATCATGTGAAGACCCCGGGTACGGTTGTACTGGTTATTGTTTTCCTGTTGAGTTTTGCCATTTATTATTTCGCAAACTGGGCCGCGTTGGCAGACCTATGGCATATACGTTGATAAAAAATCTGTTCAGCCTCCCATCCGGGAAGATATCCGGAAAGCAACCGGTGAGCCGCCTTTCCATTGAAGGTGTGAATGAGCACGGAGCTATTCCCCGGGAGGAGATGATACAAATGAAGTGATCATTTGTACCTGCGGGATGTTCTGCTGATTAAGAATCATTATCTACCCATGAGTAAAAAATTCTGAACGGCAAACGGCATCCCACAGGTCATCATGCTTTAGGCATGATGATCGTCTCTTCTGAAAGGGAGCGAGGAAAATCAGTCAGGAGTAAGGAGTAAGGAGTAAGGAGTCAGAAATCAGTAAGCAAAATCCAAAAACCAGTTACAAACTCATGAAACCAGGAATTGCCGATATCATTCTCAGACGGATCGATACCTTTTTTACAACATGGAGGTTTCCCTTCTTTATGTTGATGACACTCGGTTTGTTCTGGGTGTTATTAATGATCATGGCTTTTATGCCGGTCCCCGATTCCGCCTGGGGAGCTTTTGCAGAAGACTTCAAGGTATGGTGCTTCGGGTATGACCCGGAAACCGGGACCATGAAGAATATCTACCTGCTGATGTTTACGGTTAACCCGCTGATCCTGTCACTGTTTATCCTTTTTGTTTGGTATGAACCACTTAAAAACCTGGTTTCCACTCCATCCGTTGCCAAAGGATACGCAGCCACATCAGTAATTTTGGTGGTGTCGGTCGGACTCTCCTTTCTTCTGATGTACGATTTTCCTTCGGAAGAAGATTTTGTGTTTCAGCCGGAGGTACTGCGGATTTCCCAAACCCCTCCGGAATTTGAACTGATCAATGAACATGGAAAAACCGTATCTCTCAGTGACTATCACGGAAAAGTGATTCTGCTTACATCCATCTACGCATCTTGCTCGGATACCTGCCCCATGATTCTGGATCAGGCCAGGAGAGTTCTGGATAATCTTACTGCCTCCGAAAGGGAAGAAATCGTACTGATTGCAGTGACCATGCATCCTGAAAAGGATACACCCGAATTACTGAGCCAGATCGCCAGGTTCTACAATCTGGACAGATATCATTCACATTTACTCACCGGCGAACCGGAGAAGGTAAACAAAGTACTCGATTACCTGAGTGTGGCGAGGGTAGCCAACGATGGAACAGGTGAAATTGATCATGCAAATCTGTTTTTTATGATAGACAGGGAGGGTAAGATCGCTTACCGGTTTACCCTCGGTGAAAGACAGGAGCAATGGATGTTCGAGGCGGCTCAAACACTCATTCGTGAAGAGAAGCCCGCAAAATTAACTGACGTTTATGGCGAATGACCCGACAAACAACAATGGAGAGAACGACCTTGAAGCAAAGGAATCGTATTGGAACTGGAAGGAATTCAAGACCAATGTAGTCAAGGCTTCCGAGGCTGCACCCGATTCGTCAATCAGGGGAAGGCGTCTGCTCGATACGGTCGACCGCTGGTTCAGACAACTGGATGGCTACACCCTTCGATATATACCGGAAGCGTACCACCCGTTTACCCAGGCCGGTGCGATTGCCAACTTTATGTTTGTCGTGGCGGTTCTCACCGGATTTGCCCTGTTGATCTGGTACAGCCCCAGTGTGCATCATGCGTACGACTCGGTTGCGTCAATGGCCGACAAACCCTACACTGCCGAATTGATGCGCAGCCTGCACCGGTACAGCTCAGATGCATTCATGCTCTTTGTGTTCTTCCATGCATTCAAAGTATTCTTTGCCGCCCGTTTTACAGGTTCGAGATGGCTGGCGTGGATCACCGGTATTGTGGGATTGGGGATCATCTGGTTTGACGGTTGGCTGGGATACTGGCTTGTGTGGGACGACCGTGCAGCGATGGTCGCCATTGCTACGGCTAAAATGCTGGATGTTCTGCCCATTTTCGCTGAACCGCTGACAGCCTCATTTCTGACCGACGATAGTTTCAACTCGGTCCTGTTTGTCATCGTTTTTTTCCTGCACATGCTGATACCGATAGGTTTTGGCATTGCGGTTTGGCTGCATGTATCCCGTTTGAACAGTCCCGTTTTTATCACAAACAAGAATTTTTCCATAATGCTGCTGGCATCCCTTGTTGTGATCTCATTGATCTATCCGGCGGATATCGGTTCACGTGCCGATTTGATGTCGACTCCGGAAGATGTGAAAATCGACTACTTTTACCTGATGCCGCTTATTATGACAGAACGGCTGCAGGGTGGAATGTTATGGCTGATTGCACTCGGTACTTTTATCGTTATAGCCAGTGTGCCCTGGGTTATGAGTCGCAGGAAAACGGATGTAAAACCGGTTGTCGATGAAATAAAGTGCAACGGCTGTACACAATGTTTTTACGACTGTCCCTATAACGCTGTTACGATGATGCCACGCGAAAAAGGCAACCCGAAAAAAAGTGAGTTTGTTGCAAACATCGATCCATCGGTATGTGTGTCATGCGGAATTTGTGTTGGTTCCTGTGATCCGGTGGCCATTGAGTTCCCCAATTTGTCGCCCTGGGAGATGCGGCGAAAATTGGATAGCTGGCTGGATGAAGAAAAGCGCACGTTTGAGGGTGAACACGTAGCCTTTGTTTGTGGAAACAGCGCAGGCAGCTCACTGACAATCGACCCGAAAACCGGTCGCTGCAAGGAGATGCCCGGATACCTGGTTTGTACACTTCCCTGTGCGGGGTGGATCCATCCTGCGTTGATTGAGCGCGCTTTAAAAAACGATGCCGAAGGGGTATTGGTGGCCGGATGTGAATCCGATCCCGACTACAGACTCGGTGCTGACTGGCTGGGAAGCCGGATCGAAGGGGAAAGACACCCGGAATTCCGCAAAGACCGTTTTGAAATCGACCGGATTCTATATCTAAAGATGGACAAACCGGAGTTCAACAGGTTGCTGGACGAGGCGCAGCAATTCAGAAAAGATAAAGATGAGAAGAAACAAAAAGTAAAAAAAGGGCCCGGCTGGAAAACGGTGGCAGCCGGAATTTTCGTCGGTGGGCTTATTGCCGCACTGACTGTCTGGCCAAGTGCAGCTGAATTGTCTCTGCCTGATAGGGAATCGCAGCTGGTAATATCATTTAAGAAACAGGGCACCCCGGTTTATGCCAAAGAAGAGGATGACAGCCAAAGGCTCACTCACATGCAGCGTCAGGACGGGCCCCGGGTAGCACGCCGGGCGGATGTTTTTGTACGTGTAATGGCTGATGGAGAAGTGGTTTTTGAAGATCAATACAGGCCTAAAGGCATTTTCCGCAGAGGGTACAGCAGCGGTATAGTCAATGTACCGCTGAATCCGGGCAGTAATGATATCGAGGTTCTGTTCGGCGATCAGGTCGAAGGGGAAGATATTGAATGGAACTACACGGATCAGCGTGAACTGGAGATTGAAAAAGGGGAACGGGTAGTCTTGAAATTTGATGAGCAATACGGGTACCGCTGGTACAGGTAGCCCGTACATCTTTTTACTCTTTTAATGTATGACGAATGAGTCACAAATTTTAATACTTCGGCCTTGGTTGGATTTAGTCAAATAAAGCCCAAATCCAAATTACTGGACTAATAAATAAAGGGGTGTAATTTATTCATCAACATCTTCACCCAGCTGACGGCCGGTACCGACCATGATATGTGCCCACGGTTTTCCGGCATCCATCAGCCAGGGAGCACCCCGGCTTACGGGAGATGCAGCAAGGCCGGTTGACTCAACGGTTGCATAAGGGATATATACAACATACAGCGGCCGGGCCGAATGCAGCGTATTTGTAGTGTAATCCCATCCGTTTTTCTCACCGGTCAAAGAATATAATGTCGTTGGTTGTTCAGGCATTGAAAGTTCGCCGGATTCAATTTCCTTCTTACGAACCTCATTCATTTTATCACCGGATTTTCCTTTGGCTCTCAGTTCCCGTCCGCGTTTCATAAAAGGTTCAAGTTCGTGGTGGTAACAGGCAACATGGAACCGGTCATCATTCGGATTATCTGCTAAACAAATCAGTTCATTTGATCCCCTGCGCAGGGTTACCATTTCACCCAGTTCATTGTAACCGAGTACTTTCGCCCCGTCCTGCATCGCTTCAGGTGCCGGGCTAATCGCTGCCTGAATCTGCTGGTCGGCTGTCGGGATATTCGATTGAGCAAATACCGTGTCTGTCAGCACAGAACCGGATAACAGAATGCAAAAGATATATGTCAGATCATTCATCAATTCTTCCTTTCTTTTATTACTTGATGTGGTTATTGCAATTAATGCATTATTAACCTGAAAATGCAATTAGTTTGCTACGCTTTCATGCCTCTTTACTTTCCAGCATGAATTTGTCCAGCTCAAGATAAACTTTCCTGATGTTATTTTTGGGGAGTTTGGATTGATCCTGATCTTTCATGTTGGGCAGGCCGGGTGCCATGGTGTAGGACTATCGCTAAAAACAAATTTTGAATGCGTAAGATTCAGATTCAAAAGTTTTCTCTCGAATCCGCGGCAATTTGTCAAGTCCCTGCCGGATTGTGAGCCAGGTTGTAAAACTTAATTTGGATATAAGAGTATTGTATCTTAAATTATGAGAAATGGAAAGACTATATTCTATCATATTGCTATTTTCCTTTCTGGTAGGAGCCATTCAGCCTATGGTGCCACTGCTGGAGTACCATGTTTTCAAGCAGAGCATTATTGAACTCCTCTGTGAAGACAGGAATATACCGGAATCTGATTGCGATGGAAGCTGCTATCTGAGCAACCAGATTCAAGAGAGCCAGGAGAAACAGGCAGATCTGGTAGTAAGCAATATTGACTTCTATCCGGGAACCGTGTTATGCGAACGATTACCGGATTTGAATATATACCCTGATAACATTAATGATTTTCCAGGTTACGCCTTTCATTGGGTAAATCATATGTTAACGACCGACATCCCTCCTCCCAAAGTAAGCCGGGTTTAACCCAAAATGAATCAGCGGAATCAAGATCCCGGCAAATGTGCAGGGTTCTGAAAATAATCTGCTAAGAAAAGTTCTGCCGATAAATTGGGTATAACGCACACCTTTGTGCCATTCAGAATATTGCACTTTGTAAGGCAAAGTGTATCCAAAACTCAATCCTCCAAAAAAGCTTACAATCATGTTTACAAAGAAAACATTTATTTCCATACTACTGGTGCCCTTCGCACTCATTTTGACCATTGCCTGCAGCGAACTGAATGATGATTCCGGCCTGGTTTCCGATCCCGGCCTATTCAAACTCGGTGAATTTACAGATAATGGGTTGACTGTCATTGCCTATTCAGAAAGTCCGCTCTCGGTAGGATATAATGAAATCTACCTTGAAGCCCATGAAAATAGTGTCCGGTTTGACCAGCCTCACTTTCTCTTCCATACGATGATGCATATGGAGCACCACTCTCATACCTCGCCATTTGGCGAGCCCGGCCATATTCGTGATAAAGATTTAGACTTATACAAGGCCTGGGCAATTTTTACCATGCCGGGAGGCATGGCGGGCAATTGGGAGTTACAGATTACCGTACACGACCGGGATCACTCCGGATTTGAATCGAAAGGCACCATTGAAATTGAGGTTGATGACTCAAACCGCGTGAAAAACTTTATGACGGAAGATGAAGAGCGATTTGTACTGACCCTGATCGGTCCGTCAGATCCGGAAATTGGATTAAACGACCTCTTTGTTGGGCTTCACAAGAGAGAGTCGATGATGAAGTATGCTCCGGTGTTAAACGCAGACATGGATTTTGAACCCTGGATGCCGTCAATGGATCACGGTTCCAGCAATAATGTGTCTCCGGTGCATGAAGAGAACGGATTCTACAAAGGCCAGGTCAACTTTAATATGACGGGTGATTGGGAACTTCGATTTGAAATAGAATCAGGTGGTGAAGTTCTGGGTCATCATACATTTAAATTGAATTTTTAAAAGCTGCCGGGCCAATCTCTGACCCGGTCTGAAAAAAATGGTAGCCATCATGTTTTCGAAAAAAATCAAACTAATCACCCTGTTCAGCCTTTTGCTATGTGGTTCATTGCAGGCGGCACATACCGGTGGTTCAATTACAGGAATCGTTGTGGATGCAGTGACCGGCAAAGCACTCTCCGGAGCTCATGTCTATATATTGAATTCAGATATCGGAACGGTGACCGATCGGGAAGGGCATTTTACATTGCGGGCTGAGAATCATCATGCAGTATTGGTGATCTCATATATGGGCTATGAAGAGCATTTTCATCATCACAGTATGGGAGAAATGGAAAATTCAGGCCTGACCATTGAATTAAACCCAAAGTTAATGCAGAGCGATAATTTATATGTTTCGGCCGGCAGGATGAATATGGCCTATTCCGGTATTTACAGCGGGGCAAAAACCCGCCCTGTGGAAGATCACATGTCATCCATTCCGGGTTTGGATATGGTAACCCGCACCCACTTTGCTAAAGACCCGGTAATCCGGGGTCTGCGCGATGCGCGGGTAAATGTGATGATAGACGGCATGCGTTTGACACCGGCCTGTGTGGATGGCATGGATCCGGTCACGGCTTATGTGGAAACGGATAACCTGAAGTCGATCGAAATCAGTCGCGGACAGGAATCCTATCCGTTATTTTCGACAGCTCCGGGTGGTTCCGTTAATTTTGCCATGGCAAGGCCGTCATTCGACAGTGGATTAAACGGGAGTGCAGAGACGGGTTACCACTTCGTAAACAATCAGCAGATGGTTCAGGGTGCACTGTCGTATGGCAGGGAGGAGTTGGCAGTCAGATTTTCGGGAACATATAGAAATGCCGGAGACCTGATGGCAGGCAATGGATCGAGGATTACGGACTCCGGCCTTGAAAAAGGTAATTTGTTTGCCTCCATTCTTTATCAGCCGGTGGATGATCATCAGTTAAATCTGCGTTATATAGGTGATTTTGCAGGTAAAATCGGCTACCCGAAATTGATAATGGATACCCGCCGGGCTGATGCGCATATAGCCGGACTTGAACACGCCTGGAAAAACCCGTCAAGCCGGATAAACAACGTAACAAGCAATCTGTATGTGAACCGCGTGGAACACTGGATGGATGATTACAGCCGGGACGTAACACAACGGGAGGTGATGAAGGATATGAATATGCCGATGTATGGCAAAACTATGACTGCGGGTTTGACAAGCGAGTTGAACGCGTCAATCGGCAGCCACCTGTTAAATGCGAAATTCGAAATTTACGCCGTTCGTGCGTATGCCGATATGCTTATGGAACCTGTCAACGCGGATGTGCGTGATATGTACCTGGTCAATCTGGGCGATGTCTCCCAGCGAAACGCTTCATTGTCGGGTTCCCATCGCTATTATACAGATAATGGTTGGGTTATTGGAAGCAACGTCCAGTTGGAGATTGGCACAAACAGGATTCACGAGCAAAGTGCGGTGGCAACTTACCGTGCAGAGTATCCTGAACTGAATGACCTGGAGCCAACGCAAATTGTATATTCGATTGGATTTGATGCTGAGAAAAGGTTGTCAGAGCGTGTACGGACAGGTGTGCGTCTGACAGATAGTTACCGTCTGCCTGATCATATGGAACGATATGGATATTATATATATCAACCGCTGGATGGGTTCTTTTATCATGGAAACCCCGGACTTGGCACCGAAAGAAGCAGCCAGGCGGAACTGTTTGTAACTTACGGCAACGACCGGACCCGCTGGAATGGCAGCTCCTCGATATGGGTAAACCGGATGGATAATTACATTGCAGGTATCCGGGATGAAAATCTGTTTAAAAGATTTGAGAATATGGGCGTTGCCCTGCTGACCGGGTTTGAAATGAATCTGAATGTCCGGATGGCCGGCAGATGGGATGGCGGTGCAGCCGCATCCTATGTATTCGGTCAGCACAACGAACTGGATGAACCACTTCCCATGATACCACCGTTGAAAGGGTCCCTGTTTGTGCAACGGGAATCGGATATCATTTCATTTGAGACCCGGCTGCGCTGGGCTGCACCTCAAAACCGAATTGCCGAACAGAACAGTCTTGAAAGCCCAACCGGAAGTTATGCCTTGTTGGATATTTATGGCAAAACCTCCCTGACCGGGAGTATTACGCTTCAGGCGGGCGTGGAAAATGTTTTGAATATCTATTATGTGGATCACCTCAGTGTAAATTCTATGCCGGGGGGCGGGCGGAATGTGCATTTGTCGTTGAAGTACTCGTTCTAATGAACCAAAATCCGGGTCCGCGCTTTTTAATATGTTTAATCGGTATATACCGTTTTTATTGAATTTCCTCACTTATATTATTATATTCCGATGCTGTTAAACACTGCAACACACAAACCCGCAGATTATATGAAAAGCAATCAACATGTAAAGGTACTGAGCCCGGAAGTGACTCTCGAGCAGATGATTACTTCGGATCAAACCATCGCCGAACTTCTGGCATCCATAGGCCTTGATGCATTCAAACATCAGGAAAAGACGCTCAGACAAGTCTGTTTGGAGAAACAGTGGAATGAAGAGGAGGTATTGACATGGATTCGGAAAAATCAGTACCTGGACCAGGTCGGCCCTGATGAAAGCGAGGATGACGACAAGATACTTGAACAGAAAAATATTGCCCAGATCTGCGACTATCTTGAGGATAAATATCATGTAAAAATCCGTGAATTACTGGGAGATATTCATGAAAAATTTCCCCGGGTTTGTAAAATTCATGGGCAACAATATCCGTGGCTCAAGCAGGTTCACTGGCAATTCAATAACCTCCATGATGACTTGGAACTTTTTCTCAAGTTTGAAAGGGAAAAGTTTTTCAATTTCATCCGCCAGTTGCATCTGAAGGAGAGCCAGGTAATGGACGGATTGGCTCAAAGCCTGAAGCATGCGATTGTAGTGCTGGACCGGGACCACACAAGGCTTACGCGATCCATGAGGGAGGTTCAAAAGGCGAGCCGGGATTTTTATTTGCCGGATGGCAGCTGCACGACATTTCGTATAGTCATGCAGGATCTGAAGGAGTTGTTTGACAAATTGGAAGAGCATTTCAATGCAGAAAAAACGTATCTGATCCCGGAAGTCAGGAACAAACTTCATTCGGTTTAACGCAGCTAAAAACCAGTGTGCCTCCTGCTGTTCGGGGTCGGCAGAAAAAGGGGGCCGAGAGGCAAAAAACTGCTTGCTGTGAAAATGTCTGCCCGTAATATTTTAAACCAATGGGTTATGATTTCAGGGTCCAAAAAACAATTGGTAGATCTGATAAAAAAAAGAGGGGCGGTATCCATCGATGAGGCATCACAGGTAACAGAACTAGCCAAATCCACATTGCGCGAACATTTTTTGCAACTGGAACGGGACGGGCTTATCCAGCGCGATTATTTGCGCCAGGGCCCCGGCCGCCCCACCTTGCAATACCGGTTAACCGGCAAAGGACACAAGCTATATCCCTCTCATGAAGCCGAACTGATGAGAGGGTTGATGAAATTTCTGAAAAAAGAAGGAGAGGAGGAATTGATCCGGAAATTTTTTGAGTCATTTTGGAACAAGCGGCTCGAAAAAGCGGAGCGGCTGATGGGCGAATATCCGGTCGATGACACCGCTAATCGATTGGAAACGTTGTCGGGGATGCTTGCAGAGGAGGGATTTATGCCTGAATGCAAAGTGGATATTCAAAACGGTGAAGTCGAGATTCAGGAATGCAATTGTCCGTTCGGAGAAATTGTCGGTGAGACCCGCCTGCCATGCAAACTGGAAGCGGAGTTTTTTCAAAAATTATTTGGCGCTAAAGTTGAGCGTGCCACCCATATAGCCGATGGCGATTATTCCTGTACCTACCGTATATCGGGAATTAATGATGTGTAATTTCAACTCTTCCAGGCAGCCCTGTAAGTCTGACAATTATTAGTTATTAACTTTATATTATTAACCTGGTGTCATAACCAGTTAATAATTATAGCGTAAATAATTATGATTGACCTTTCAGTTACGCAAAACGTTCCCCTTTGAAGGGGAAATGAGGTGGAGGCTTTTGCGACATCCCGACCGCCGTCGGGAGGGATGACTTGCGACTGACAGTATAGTTGATACTAAACGAATTTAATGGTTGCATCACTAGTTAAAATGGTCCTGGCTTGAATTTATCATCAGGGCATTTGTTTGTTACCTCATTTAAGAAGAAGCTAAAATTATGAGAGTGAAAAAACTGACTACCGGTGAGCTGGACCAATTTCTTGCCAAATCGACTGGCAACTTACTGGATACCCGTCCAATTCAGGCTTACAACGGCTGGAGGCTCCGCGAAGAAGCATGGGGCGGGCATATACCCGGAGCCAAAAGCATTCCGATTGCCTGGACCCGGTACATGGACTGGCTGGAAGTGCTGGATGAAAAGAACATCCAAAAAGATCAGCCAGTAGTCGTTTATGGATATGGTGAAGAAGCCGGGCAGATGACGGAAAAGTTGTCCGGATTAGGTTTTAAAGACGTCTATATCTATACCCGTTTTGTGGATGAATGGTGCCTGGATCCGGACCGGCCTCTGGAGAAACTGAAAAAATACCGGCAGCTTGTCTACCCGGAATGGGTGAACAGGCTGATCCGGGGAGAGAATCCAGCCGAATTTGAAAACAGCGACTATGTAATTTGCCACTCCCATTATGGTTATCCTGAAGACTACCAGGCCGGCCATATCCCGGGTGCGGTCTCGATGGATACCAATTCCCTGGAGTCGACCGAAACCTGGAACCGTCGGACACCGAAAGAGCTTGAAAAAACGTTAACCGGCCTCGGCATCCGCCATGATACGACGGTAGTCGTGTACGGCCGGTTTTCGGCTCCCATTTACGATGAGGAGGAATTTCCGGGGAAAAGCGCCGGCCACCTGGGCGCCATACGATGTGCTGCCCTGATGCTGTATGCGGGGGTGGAAGACGTAAGAATTCTTAATGGCGGGATTACATTGTGGGAAGATGAGGGATATGAAGTTGCAACTGAAGAATCGCTGCCCCAACCTGTGGAGGATTTTGGCAAGCAGATACCTGTTCACCCTGAATATATGATCGACACACCGGAGGCAAAGAAACTCATAACATCAAAAGAGGGAGAATTGGTGAGTATCCGAAGCTGGGAGGAATTTATCGGAAACAGAAGCGGCTATCATTACATCGATAAAAAGGGGAGAATTCCCGGGGCCATATTCGGCAATTGCGGAAGTGACGCCTATCACATGGAAAATTACCGCAATTTTGACCATACCATGCGTGAGTATCATGAGATTGCTGAAAAGTGGATAGAGGGCGGGATCACGCCGGGGAAACAGATCGCATTTTACTGTGGAACCGGCTGGCGCGGCAGTGAAGCCTTTATGAATGCCTGGCTGATGGGATGGCCTAACGTCTCGGTATACGACGGCGGGTGGTACGAGTGGAGCAACGACCCGGCTAACCCAATCGAAGATGGTGTTCCGGAGGAGAAGTGATAAGCCTTATCTGAATACCCCCGGTGATTTGACGAGTTAAAAAGGGACGCTTTGATGTTGATTAATGGTTCGACCGTTGAGAGACAAATTTTCGCCTGAATTCTTCCTGCAGATTGTTGAATTGGAAGGAGGCTGGTTGTTGACCGGGTGAGTTTGTCATGTAATTTAAATGGATTAACAAGATTATTTCCTGACTTTTTATGAGTGATGAAGAATATGAAGTGCTGTTTATGAACTCCCCGGACGGAGCACACGAGTAGGGAAAAAATTACATAATATTCAGGATAAATTGTACAGTGAAAAAGTGATATACTTGCCAACTTAAAAAAAAATCAAACTTAATTTAAATGAGGCCAGAAAACAAAATCAACTCTAAAGAAGACATTAATCCAACCGTAATTACATACAAACAAAACGGGGATGACACTTATATTTCGATTGATACATTTATGGAATCGGTCAAAATGAGAAACCCGGGTGAACCGGAGTTTCATGAGGCTGTCAGGGAGGTAGTGGAATCGATATGGGAATTAATACATCAACAACCCAAATATATCGAAGGAAACATTCTGAAGCGTATGACTGAACCTGAGCGGATGCTTATGTTTCGGGTGCCGTGGGTGAATGATCAAGGAAATATACGGGTAAATCGTGGATATCGAGTGGATTTCAGTTCCACCATTGGTCCATATAAAGGCGGGTTGCGGTTTCATCCTTCAGTAAATCTGGATATAGTGAAATTTCTTAGTTTTGAGCAGACTTTAAAGAACAGTTTAACGACTCTTCCGATGGGTGGTGCGAAGGGTGGTGCAAATTTTGATGTCAAGGGAAAATCCGATATGGAAGTAATGCGTTTTTGTCAGTCATTTATGAATGAATTGTATCGTCACATTGGTGAAAAGACCGATATTCCGGCTGGTGATATCGGGGTCGGCGAACGTGAAATCGGATACCTTTTTGGTCAGTATAAGCGGTTGAAGAATGAATTTGACGGGACCATCACCGGGAAAGGAATTTCATGGGGTGGCAGCAGATTGCGTTCAGAAGCGACCGGGTATGGAGTCGTTTATTTTGTCCAGGAAATGTTGCAAAATTACGGCGAAAAACTGGAAGGGAAAACTGTTTCCATTTCCGGTTCTGGAAATGTAGCTCAATACGCGGCAGAGAAAGCCCGGCAACAAGGTGCGAAAGTTATTACTCTATCGGATACCGGTGGAACGATTTATGATCCGGATGGAATAGATGAAAATAAATTACAATACGTAATGCATCTGAAGAATGATGAGCGCGGACGTATCAAAGAATATGCTCTGAGATACGATGTTGAGTATCTGGAAAATCAGAATCCGTGGAGTATTAAATGTGATATTGCGTTGCCGTGTGCTACAGAAAATGAAATATCAGCCAGTGACGCTTCCATGCTCATTTCCAACGGGTGTCTGTGTGTCGCTGAAGGTGCTAATAAACCATGTACCTCAGATGCAGTTAAACTGTTTTTGAATAATGGAATTCTGTTTGGTCCGGGGAAAGCAGCAAATGCTGGTGGTGTTGCAGTATCGGGGTTGGAGATGAGCCAAAATGGAATGCGTATTCAATGGCCAAGGGAGAAAGTTGAAAAGAAACTGCAGGAAATCATGAAAGATATCCATGACAATTGTGTCAATTACGGTAAAACAGAAAATGGCATCAACTATTTGCGTGGTGCTAATATTGCCGGTTTTATAAAGGTAGCCGATGCTATGCTTCAACAGGGTGTTGTTTGATGGCATTGCTCCCCGTTGACAAAAATCCCGGAGGATTGATGAGTAAAATAAAAGCGGATTGTTATGTTTATTGACGGTTCGAGAGTTGAGTGACAGCACTTCATCAGTACACTTGGATGAATTGGTGAGTTGGAAGGAGACTGGATGCTGATCCGATGGACTTGTCAGGTATAGTGACGGTTTCCAGGACTTTATTTCCAGTTTGATTTTGATGATAGGTTTGAAAATCGGATGTTATTCAGGGATTCATCAGTTGTGGGAAACCATACTTTTTAACATTTTACGGTGCATAAATTAGTGAAGTAAACTTGGATGAATATCGGTGACTTCGTCAGCCGGAGGCATAAAAAAAGCGAGGGGTAGGTCAATGCCCCTCGCTTTTAGATAGATGACTTTGCAGGCTGAAAAATCAGCCGGTGTGATTTATTCCTGGCCGGATTGCCCATTCCTGCGCCAGGCTGCCACGGCGATAACCAGAGCCAGTAAGGCAGGAACCATTGGCCACATGATGCCGGCGATGTCACGTTCGGTGTCCACTTCCCTCACGTTGATGACACCTTCCATATAAGGGTGTGGCGTACAGATATAGGTATATTCCCCCTCTTCTTCAAAGGTGTAACTCCAGCTCTCGGCATGGGCAAGCATTGGAGAGGCGAAACTTGTTGGCCCTGAAGTTGCGACCGCATTGTGGATACCGGAAAACTCACCGGCAAGGAAACTGAATACATCCTCGTTAATCCAGGTAACGGTTGTTCCGGGTGTAATATCCACCGTTTTGGGATAGTAGGAATTGCCAATGATCCGTACGGTTACTTCATCGGTATCATTGCCATAGCTAACAGGAGGATCGACATCCGGTGAGCCCGGCCTGAACGGGGTGATTATCCGGGAAGCCTCTTCCTTCAGCTCAGCCAGTTCCTCTTCGCTGTATTCCGGTCCGTCACCGAGTACTACTTTCGGAAAGTCATTGGGATCTGCATTACTATCTCCCACCAACAGACCAATGGCACCTTTGCTGGTGGATCCGACAGCATGGGAGAGCATGGTGAAGGCTCCCTCATCCGGTGGCATGCGGAATTCCACAACCCAGGAATCCGAAGGGCCGGCTGTTACAGTCTGACCTCCTTCCAATACATTTGCCGGGTGTCCCTGCCAGTAGGCATAGTCCCAGATGATCCCGACCAGGTGAAAAGTGGACAGAAGATTGGGTCCGACATTCAGGAAATTGATGCGAATATAATCTCCCGGTCTAGCAACAATGGGTTCTTTCACATACCGGAAAATATCACCGTTAAAAGTAACATACCTGGCGTTTCCTTCCACAGCATCCTTGCCGCTTGTGTACCATTCGTGCTGGTTTAAAAATATTTCGACATCCGGGCCATGTCCAAGCTCCTCTTCCAGCCTGAATTTCTGTTCAGCCGGCTCCACCACCATCATTCCGTACTGTCCAAAAAGAACGTGCATGGGGATGGCGTGGCCGCCCGGGGCACAATGATAGAGATATACGCCCGGATGGGTAGCTCTGAATTTTATGGATCTGGATTCACCGGCCGGAATTTCACCCAGGTATTTGGAGGTTTGGGTGTAGGCGGCGTGTATGGAGGCGCCGTGTGGAATAGATCCATTGTTCTGCACAATGATCTCAACAATATCACCCTCAGTAACCCTGATGGTTGGCCCGGGGATTTTTTTGTTGATCCGGAAACCATCATAAATCACTCCATTGCCAAGGTATGCCAAGCCCTCATCCATATCGATGGTAAAGCTGACATCGGCCTCGACGTCCTGATCGACGTAACTCGTAGGCGGGATTGACAGGCTGGCATCCCGTTCGATGATTTCAATAAAATCCGGGTCCGAATCCTGTTCCATTTCTGTAAACAGATGACGGGTGGCTTCGGCATAGTCCAATGGAAGGTTTTTTTGTGCTTCCATAGCAGCCACCAATTCTTTGCCGACAATCGTCTCGCTTAAGTCTTTTTCGATCTGCTTTTTGTATAGCGCATTGCATGCCGGGCATGCCAATGCAGTCTCAATAAAAACAAGAGAGAAAAGACCGGTTAAGACAAAAGCCAAGACTCCAAGAGGTATAAGTTTGAAGGAAAATAATTTTTGAGTCATAATAAGCTCCTGAATGTTAAGTGATATATAGTGTGAAAATTAAAATTAATATACATTTAATAATTGTAATATGTTTTTTAATATTTTTGTGATTTAATAAATATATAACCTTTAAATATGGGCAGGTAGTTGCACGCCTGAATAGAATCGTATCTCAGTGTTGCAAAAAAATTTGATTAGACGGAGGCTTTGCAAAATCAAGACTTTTGTACCAGATTTTAACCAAAGGATTTGCAAAATCGCAGCATCCCGAAAATATTTGAGATGTGAGGATTAATAAATCCAATAAAGTCCCGACAACTGTCGGGAGACACAAAGACGGATATGCAAAGTCTCCTAACCGAGTTTGGGAGGCGGGGCATTGAGTTGGGCAAAGATGATCATTTCATCTTCACTCAAATGAATGTATAATTCAGAATGAATTGGCAGGATAGCACTGTCGGGAGACAGGGAGTAAACCAGGGGGACAGGATAATAATCAAGATCAAGCATCTCACGGTTCATCTTATTGTTGCAGTCACAGGTCTCAATGCAGAAATCCTCCGTGCATATTTCCTCATTGCACATTATATCCGTATTGACTCTGCTGTTAAAGATCGATTCCGTGATATCACCGTAGAACAGATGATACTCCACCATAGGCATGACAGGCTGAAACACACCGATCAGAAAAGATATAAGCAATATGATGGAATAAATTTTTTTCATCTGTTCAGGCATTTTAGCCGGAAATAAAGATACCGGATTAGCTGTTGATCGTTGATCTGTCTAATCCTGTTACCACTTAAAGAATAATAAAAAATAATTTAAAGACAAAATACTCTTTATTCTTTATTATATCTTCACAATCAATACTTAGATTGAGCCATAGGAATCAACAGGGTCTGTTTTTGGAGGTGATTTGGCTGCTGATTATGCAACCATTTCCGGGCAGTGAAAATGAAACCGGCCTTATTATTTCAGCCTTTGTGTTTAAGACAGAGGCCTAAGGAAATTAGAATCAAATACACTGGAACAATTATGAATACTGGAATTTTAGCATCAAACCTGGAAAAAGAGACGGTCGGTGAGATTGTGGCCAAAAACTATCACGCAGCCGGCGTGTTTCGCCATTTCGGGATCGACTTCTGCTGCGGCGGAGACATCTCGCTTGAAGAGGCCTGTGAGAAGCGCAACGTTGATACAAAAAAAGTAATGCATGAGCTGTCGCATATCCCGTGGGATCAACCGTCAGCCGATGAAAACTACCAGGCCTGGGAGCCCGATTTTCTCATCGATCATATTAAAAACACACATCACCGGTTTGTCCTCAGTAAAACCGATGAAATTTTGGGTTATGCTGCCAAGGTTGAAAAAGTACACGGACAATCGCGTCCCGAAAATGTTGAAATTTTTCACATTTTCAAAGACCTCACAAAAGAACTTCTCCGGCATCTTGAAGACGAAGAAACCAGGGTGTTTCCTCTGATTGAAGAGATCTACAGCAAGCGGTTAAAAGGCCAGGAAATTCCGGTTGGACAGATTGATGCTCTTCAAAAGGAGCTCGATGATATGGTGGCTGACCACGAAGGAGCCGGAGATGCGATGAAAACGATCCGGCAGCTGAGCCATAATTTCACGCCACCCGAAGGGGCCTGTGCGACCTATCGAATTTTTTATCAAAATCTGGAAGGCTTCGAAAAGGATCTGCACAAACACGTACACCTGGAGAACAATATCCTGTTCAAAAAAGCCGAAAAATACATTTGAAATCAGTGTATCTGTGAATCAGTGTGTCAGGGCTACAGTGTGTCAGTGTGTCAATGATCGATACTTTAGAGATCAGAGTTCAGCGGACGATGTGGCTGTGTTCGCTGTCCTGATGTGGGGAAGAGTGGTCAGTTACCGGGAAAATACAGTATTGCAATAAACCCATTTGTCAATTCGGTGAAACCAATGAGCGATAACGTAATCAAAAAACAAGTTATTCGATAAGGTTTCCAGTAATTTCATGGACTCCAAAGCTCAATAATAATTGTTCTGATTTCTCTGTATCATTAATATTGAATTTGAGTTCTATTTCAGATGTAGTATCAAAAAATGAACTTTCGGATGATGGCAGAAATGTTAGTCCCTGTTCCCCTGGAAATTTAATTACCAGGCCTTTACCAGAAACATTAATTTCTATCAGCATTCCGGTTTCCAGTTGATATAATCCGGTATAGTTTTCCAGGATTTCCGGCTGTATTTCAGCAATGGTTCTTTTAACCGGCTTGTAATCGGGCCAGTTATAATGAAAGGCAACTGTCCGGAGAATTTCCATAGCAAGGCGCGTACCGTTATCCGAGTTGGACATAACAACGATTCCCTGCCCGGTTTTTGCAAATGCAACCATATAACATCTAAAACCTTTATTCGCACCGGAATGTTTAAAGTTTATAGAATCATCCTGGCCTGCTAATTCTGGCCCAAGTCCCCAGCCACCTTTATCAGGAGTGAGCATTTCATTGACTAATTCAACAGAAAGAATTTTTCCTGTACCATTGAGTAAAGTCTGTTGTTTATCAATGATCCACTGTGATATATCACCAGGCGTAGTCCACAGACCAGCTGCAGCTTGTTCAGGATAGTGATACCAACCACCTGAAACCGGTCTGTCTCCATTTATGTGTCCGATTGCCGCTTGATTTTCCATTAGTTTTGGGAGTGGCTGTGAAAATGTACTATTAGTCATTTCAAGCGGTTCCAGGACCACCTGTTTCATCAATTCTGAAAATGAATTATCGGTAACATCCTCGATGATCTGCTGGATTATAGTATAACCCCCGCCAGAATAACTCCATTGGTTACCGGGTATACTGTTGGCTCGTATAGGATTAGTGTTAACCGAACCTGTTCCTTCTAATATTTCTCGTAGTTCTGGCAGTTCTTCCTGGCTGGCAGGATAACCAGGAAAGCCATGAACGTTAATCCCGGCCGTATGATTGAGTAGATGTCTGAGGGTTACCGGTTGTGTTTCAGTGTGACTGTTTTCCGGCAGTTTCCAGCTATGCAAATATTCATTTATATCTTCGTCTAGTTCAATCGATCCTTTTTCGGTAAGGTAAAGTACGGCGGTAGCAGTCAATGGTTTACTCATGGATGCAGCCTGAAAAAGTGTTGAATTGGTTATCGGTATATCACTTCCTGCCCTCAGTTTGCCAAAACCTCCGGTCCACACAATTTTGTTTTCGTTAATAACAGCAATACTGACACCGGGTACCTTAAAGTGATCCATTCTATCTTTGATGGGCTGTGACTGTGGCCTCTCTCCGTCGATCAAAACTGCAGGTAGCAGTCGATGTTCAATCTCATCACTGATATCAACAACAGGATATTCAGATTGAGCACAAGTTGAATTAAATGCTAATATAGATAAAAATAGTATATGAAGTATTTTTCGAATCATTTTAAAAAAAAAAAAAAAATGAAGAATGACGTGTCGAAGAAACAATTCAATACTAAATTATTATAATTTGACTTAAGGATGTCAAG
>SKRC01000069.1 GCA_007118695.1 Balneolaceae bacterium
AGTGAAGTTGTAGTCATAGGTCTGCCCCCTGGTGCTTAATCTTGTAGACGGTTTACATAAAAATCTGAACAACGAATGATTTCATAAAAATGCGGCCAGACCATTCTTGAACACCACGAATTTTCTTGAACACAACGAAATTGAATAACCAGCCGGGTTCTTGAGCCTGATGGCCATTTTAATTTAAAACCAAATAAGTCGCAAGATCTTATTTGCCTTCCGGGTTAAAAAAACCCGGTATCTTTTACGATACCGGGTTCCACTTTAATTGTGGAAGTGACGATTTTCAAAGCCTGTGAAAGCTTTTACTTTTGCAATAAAATATACACCGTCCTTCCTTGCTCAAGTTTACCTCTCTCTAAATTCATAAATCCACTCTTGCAGGAGATTCATTTGTTTTCGTTAAAATTGCTCTCTTTCTCTCTGGATCTCACTTTAGTATACTAAATCAGCGAGACTCTGTATGTAATTGAAAGTCAGATTTTTTTGTAGTGGTTTTATACACTTTCTTGTAGGGAGTTTCCCTATACCACATTTGTCAGCCGGAAAATTGATCGTATACAAGCCATTTTCCGGTTCATCTCACGATTTTTTCGATTGTGATAAAATAATTTTGGATAAATAGGTATAAATATCATAATTTAGACTGTAACCAATCAACCCCCGGACCCGATGATAGCAGATTTTGGAAATATCTTACTCTTCCTGATCCATGGAGCCCTGTTTGTGGCTTTGAGTTTGTTTGTTGCGAAACTTATTCGTCCACACCGCCCGAATGCAGAAAAGTTGATGACCTACGAATGCGGGGAAGTTCCAATTGGTTCGGCCAGGGTTCAGTTTAATAACCGCTTCTATATCATAGGATTGATGTTTTTGATCTTTGAAGTGGAAATCCTGCTGCTGTTTCCCTGGGTGATGGTTTTCCAGGATATCGGCTGGTTTGCTTTCTGGGCCATGTTTGTCTTTGTATTTCTGATTTTCATCGGGTTTGCCTATGAATTGGGGAAAGGCCATCTCCAATGGGATATACCCAGGCCCGTTGTGCCGAAATATGTGGAAGGGGTGGGAGTGGTAGATGATTATCCGGCAAAAGAGCCGGCATCAAGCGAACCGGCATTAGACGAGCCGGCATTGCAAACCGGTGTAAACAGATAACGCAACCGAATCAAAACATTCAATATGGGACTGCTGGACAAAAAATATCACGACAGTAACATCATTATCGTTCCGCTGGAAAATGCCCTGAACTGGGCCCGGAAATCGTCCCTGTGGTATGAGCAGTTTGGCCTGGCCTGCTGCGCCATAGAAATGATGGCCACGGCTGCCTCCCATTATGATTTCGACCGTTTTGGTATTCTGCCGCGCTCTTCACCCAGGCAGGCGGATGTGATGATCGTAGCCGGAACGGTAACGATGAAAATGGCCTCCCGTATTGAGCGGCTCTATGAGCAGATGTCGGAGCCCCGGTATGTGATCAGCATGGGCTCCTGTTCCAACAGTGGAGGCCCCTACTGGGAACACGGCTACCACGTGCTGAAGGGTGTGGACAAGGTCATACCCGTCGATGTCTATGTACCCGGCTGCCCGCCACGTCCTGAAGCTTTGCTGGAAGGGTTTCTCAAACTGCAGGAACGCATCACCAATGAAACTGTGGTCGAAAGCAAGCCTGACGGGAAATAGAACAGTGAAATTTCCGAAACTGAAAACGATTTTTTAAACATTTGATCCATATGAAATCCGATGCTCTGAAATCACCCGAAGAAATTTATGAATACCTGAAGGCATCTTTTGATGAGCTCCTGGAATATGTTCCAGCAGAACTTGGCCAGTCATGGATCACCGTTCCACCTTTCTCCATGAAAGCAGTCGCAAAATTTCTGAGGGATGACCCGGCGCTGCGGTTTAACACGCTCATGTGCCAGAGTGGAGTTCATTACCCGGATGAGGATGAGCTGGGCGTGACCTACCATCTGCATTCAACAAGTCACAAACACACCCTGGTTCTGAAAGTGAGGGTGCCTATAGCAGATCCTCGGGTGCAATCGGTAGAAGCGATCTGGAAAACCGCCGACTGGCACGAACGAGAAGCCTGGGATCTGCTTGGTATCGTCTTCGACGGACATCCGAATCTCAAACGGATATTGTGTCCGGAAGGTTGGGAAGGTCACCCGCTTAGAAAAGATTACCGGCAACAGGAAACCTATCTGGGTGTAACCACAGGCGCGTAAAACGGACAGGAGTTCACAATGGATGAAATCATAACAAACGGTGTACAAAAGCAGGAAATGGTCATCAATATGGGGCCGCAGCATCCTTCTACACACGGGGTTTTGCGCCTGGAGGTGGTACTGGATGGTGAAGTGGTAAAAAAAGTAACGGCGGATATAGGATATCTTCACCGGTGCTTTGAAAAGCATGCCGAAGCGATGGATGACTATTCAAAGGTAATCCCCTACACCGACCGTATTGATTATGTCTCGGCCATGAACCAGGAACACGGTTACGTTATTGCTGTTGAAAAACTGCTGGACCTGGAAGTACCCGAAAGGGTCGAATATATGCGGGTCATTCTGGCTGAACTCCAGCGCATTGCCAGTCACCTTCTGGGGGTTGGAACATTCGGGTTGGACCTGGGGGCATTCACACCATTTCTGTACTGTTTTATTGAACGCGAAAAAATATTGAAGATCTTTGAAAAGGTCAGTGGTGCGCGACTGCTCTACAACTATATGTGCATTGGCGGATTGATGCAGGATATTCCTGAAGATTTTAAAACGGATACCCGGGAATTTGTTAAAACCTTCCGGCCAAAAATCCAGGAATTAAACGACCTGCTCTCCAGTAACAGGATATTCATTGACAGAACCGCCAATATTGGTGTGCTTCCGGCTGAGGTTGCACTGAATTATGCCGCATCCGGGCCGATGCTGAGAGGCTCCGGGGTAAAGTGGGATCTTCGGCGCAATGATCCCTATTCCATTTACGACCGGTTTGAATTCGATATCCCGGTGGGTAAAGGGGAAGTGGGAACCGTGGGCGATTGCTGGGACCGCTATATCGTTCGCGTACGGGAAATGGAAGAGAGCCTGAAAATAATTGAGCAGGCCCTCGATCAAATGCCGGACGAGGGTGATGTGAAAGAAGCTGTTCCCAAACGGGTGCGTCCCGCAGAAGGCGAGGTCTATGTCCGCACGGAGACACCCAGGGGCGAACTGGGCTATTACATTATCAGCGATAAATCTGCCAGCCCGTTTCGTGTGAAAGCCCGGGCTCCCAGTTTTGTGAATCTGAGTATACTCCCGGCAATTTCAAAGGGTGCCCTGATCGCTGACCTGGTAGCTATCGTGGGCAGCATCGATATCGTCCTGGGAGAAGTGGACCGATAATTTCCCGCCAGCCTGACCCGGCTCGCAGGGGAGAAAAGATTCAGGGTCTGTTTAAAACGTCAACTGACAACTTTACAGATAAACCAATTAACATGAGAATATACAAATACCCAATACACACAACTCACTATTCAAGATGGTAAGTCTGAAGACTAAACAAGAATGATTGAATTCCTGGAAAATATTACTCCCTCAACGACTATGGCTTTGGTGATCCATGCAATGATCCCCCTTGGCCTGATCCTGGTCTATGCCCTTTTTGCGATCTGGATGGAACGAAAAGTGGCGGCTCATGTGCAGGACCGCCTGGGCCCCATGAGAGTTGGCTGGCACGGGTGGGCCCAGACCATTGCCGATATGCTGAAGCTGCTGCAAAAGGAAGACATCATCCCAACCGATGCAAGCCGGTTTTTATTCAGGTTTGCTCCCTTCTTGATATTTGTGGCTTCTTATGCGGCCTTTGCTGTGATTCCCTTCAGCAGCGGGTATATCGGGAGTTCGATCAATATCGGGGTCTTTTACCTGCTCGCCATCACATCGCTCTTGACGTTAAGCGTGATTATGGCCGCCTGGGCCTCCAATAACAAGTGGTCGCTGTTGGGAGGCATGCGCAGTGCCGCCCAAATGGTCAGTTATGAAGTCCCGACGATTATGTCGGTGTTATCGGTCATTGTTGTGGCAGGCTCATTGAACCTGATGACGGTAACCGAGATGCAGTCAGGTAATGAGATTCTCGGGTTTTTGCCAAACTGGCTCATTTTTCAAAACCCGTTTTTGCTTGTGGCTTTTGTGATTTTCTTTGTTTCGATCCTTGCCGAATCCCACAGGGTGCCCTTTGATCTGCCGGAATCGGAATCGGAACTGGTAGCCGGTTATCAAACCGAATATTCCGGGATGAGATGGGGGATATTTATGCTTGCTGAATATGCCGATATGCTGCTCCTGTCACTTCTCGGCGTGGTGCTGTTCTTCGGTGGATGGAACAGCCCGTTCGGAACATTTATGGATGGCCCGGTATGGGGGTTCTTCTGGTTTATGCTGAAAGGCATGCTGCTGGTCTTTGTGATGATGTGGATCCGCTGGACCCTGCCGCGTTACCGGGTTGATCAGCTGATGAGAATATGCTGGAATATTCTGATACCGGCTTCATTTGTCAATTTTGTATTGATCGCACTATGGGAAATGATCTTTTAAAAAAATGGAAAACGACACCATGAGAAATGACTTGAATAAGGTTAGTGCAAAGCCTCCCGCGAGGTTCTGCCACGTTCTGTTTAATCAATAAGCTATGGTACGATGATAAAAGCATTTAAAGATGGCCTGGAAACTTTTCAAACGATCTTCACAGGGATGGGTATCACCATGCGCCATATGTTCCGGCCGGCGGTTACCATTCAGTATCCGGAAGAGCGGGATGTGCTGCCTGATAATGCCCGAAGCAAATTGTATGTAAATATCGATGATTGTATCGGCTGTAACCTTTGTGCAAGGGCCTGCCCGGTGAACTGCATAGATATTGAAACCGTGGTGGCTACATCGGATGTGGATCTTGGCAAAACCTCAACAGGAAATCCAAAGCGCTTTTGGCTCACCCGGTTTGATATCGATATGTCCAAATGCATGTATTGCGATTTGTGCGTGCCTCCCTGCCCGACCGATTGCATATTCATGGTGCCGGAATATGAGTATTCGGAGTACGACAGGAACGACCTGGTATTTCATTTCAGCAATTTGAAGCCGGATATGGTGGCCGAAGTCAAAGAAAAGGCTGAAAAAGAGGCGGAAGAGAAAAAAAGACAAAAGGAGGAGATGGCCAGAAAACAAGCTGAAGCCAAAAAAATGAAAGAGAAGGAGGCCACGGAAAAAGCTGCCGCTGATAGCAGCGGTGGAACCGGTAAAGAAAAATCATCCGGTATAGTAAAAGATGACAAAGCCATATCCGGCTCAGATAAAACGGAGGATATATCTGCCGGTGTCGAAAAAGCTGAAGGGAAAACATCCGGTCCCGGTAAAACCGGCGGGAAGTCAGCCGGGCCTGGTAATACTGAAGAAAAATCTGCCGGCTCTGCCAAAGATGAAATAAAATCTTCCCAGACTACCGGAACTGGAAAGAACCTGCCCGGTACTGATGAAGCTCCAGAGATTCCGTCTGGCGCCAGGCAATCTGAAACAGATCCGTCTAACCCTGAAAACGATAAATCATAAGCCATGGAACTGACAGCAATCCTTTTTTATCTCTTTTCAATTCTTACTGTGGGAGCCGCGGCTGTGATGGTCTTTTCCAGGAACATCGTGCATTCGGCATTTGCCCTGATGTTTGCCCTGGTTGGGGTTGCATCGCTCTATGTTTTGTTATATGCCGATTTTCTGGCGGCAACCCAGCTGCTGGTCTATGTAGGTGGTATACTCATTTTGATTTTATTCGGTGTGATGCTCACCACACAGGGACACAATTTAAATTTCAAATCCGTTTCGGTGAACCTGATCCCGGCTTCGATTTTGTCGGTGACAGCGGCAGGTTTACTGATTTTCGCATTCACCACAACGGCCTGGGCTTTCATTGAGCCGGTTGAGCGAAGCGAGACGGTTTATGAACTCGGCATGCTCCTGATGGGCGACTATATTCTGCCATTTATCATTGTCGGGGTATTGCTGCTCATTGCCATCATCGGGGCCATTTTGATGTCAACCCGTCTGGCAACGACCTCAGACACAACCTCAAGTGATTTAACGGAGTGAATATGGAATTCTCAATGGTGCAATGGCTTGCAGAACCCGGCCTGACCCACTTCCTGATTGTAAGCGCCATCCTTTTTTCACTTGGTTTGATGGCTGTGCTGTCGAAACGGAATGTGATCATGGTTCTGATGGGGGTGGAGCTGATTCTCAATTCTGCGAATATCAACTTCATCGCTTTCAGCCGCTATACGGAGTTGTCGCTGGACGGCCATATGATCGGGCTTTTTGTGATCATCATAGCAGCGGCAGAAGCGGCCGTTGCCCTGGCCATTGTGCTCAATATTTATAACCGGTTCAATACCATCAACCTGGATGAAATAAATTTATTGAAAGGATAACCATCTCCCCTTGAGGGGAGTCCCCCGACAGCTGTCGGCGGAGGGGTGTTCCCGGATCTTCCGGGAGCAGTGCAGCCGAATCTTGATGCAGGCGAATTTTAAACTGAATTAGTGATGAAAATAAAAAAAGAAATGAAACTGGAATGAGAATAACCATCTCCCCTTGAGGGGAGATCGATCAGACGGATGTTCCCGGCTGATCGTGTGGGGTGTTCGTGTTTGAGGCACAAAACCCGAATAAAAACATCCCCCGGGAGAACGCGCCGAACGCGCTTTCCCACACCCCTTCCAGGAAGGACTTCAAATAACCACAACAGTGATTAAAGCATGTTTACACAAATTCCTATAACGATTCTGCTGCTGCCCTTGATAGCATTTCTGTTGCTTATCTTCTTTGGGAAAAAACTGCCGCGGCAGGGAGACTGGCTGGCGTCGGGGTTCATAACCATTACATTCCTGCTTTCGCTGATCCTGTTGATCACTAAACTGAACTTCTATCCGGCTGAGTCGTTTTCGGCTAACTTCGATTGGGCAGTTGTCGGAAGCCAGACGATCAGCTTTGGCATCATGATCGACAATCTCGCGGCCGTCATGCTCCTGGTTGTTACCCTGGTGAGCACCCTGGTACATTTCTTTTCCATCGGTTATATGAATAATGATCCGCGCTATTCAAGATATTTTGCATACCTCGGCCTCTTCTCCTTCTCTATGCTGGGCATTGTCCTTACCAACAACATATTGCTTATGTATGTTTTCTGGGAATTGGTAGGGATCAGTTCCTATCTGCTGATCGGGTTCTGGTACGAAAAGAAATCCGCGTCAAATGCAGCGAACAAAGCTTTCATTGTAAACAGGATTGGCGATTTCGGGATGTTCATTGGAATCATGATACTATTTGCCAGTTTCTCCACATTCGCCTTCGAGGGCATATTCAGTTCTATAGAAGCCGGTCAGCTTCCGTTCGGAAGCACCGGATGGCTAACTGCCGCGGGCGTGCTGATCTTTTGCGGGGCCGTGGGTAAATCAGCCCAGTTCCCCCTGCATGTGTGGCTGCCCGATGCGATGGAAGGCCCGACGCCGGTGAGTGCCCTCATTCACGCCGCAACGATGGTGGCCGCCGGTGTCTACCTTGTAGCACGGGTTTTCCCGATGCTCACCGCCGATGCTTTGCTCATAATTGCTTATGTCGGGGCCATAACAGCGCTGGTCGCCGCAACCATCGCCATTACCCGGTATGATATTAAAAAAGTGCTGGCGTACTCAACCATCAGCCAGCTTGGATACATGATTATGGCACTGGGTGTGGGTGCATATACCGCCGGATTTATGCACCTGGTAACACATGCAGCATTTAAAGCGGGCCTGTTTCTTGGCGCCGGCAGTGTGATCTATGCCATGCACAAGGTGTTGCACGACCGGCACGACCACCACACCGATGCCCAGGATATCCGCAACATGGGTGGGTTGAAAGCGAAAATGCCGGTTACCTATTGGACGTTCCTCATTTTCACACTGGCTATTTCGGGTATTCCATTGACCTCAGGATTTTTAAGTAAAGACGAAATTCTCGCCGGCACCCTGGCATTCAGTACCCTCAGCGGGCACTGGCTGCTGCCGTTGATCGGATTTACCGTGGCCGGGCTTACGGCTTTTTACATGTTCCGCCTGCTCATACTCACTTTCCATGGAAAACCAGCCGATGAAACCCGAATTGCAGCTGTGGAGGAGTCGCCCAAAGTGATGACCATTCCCCTGATGATCCTGGCGGCCCTGTCACTCTTTGTCTTCTACAGTTTCAACCCGTTTGGGGCTTCGGGTGGATGGTTCTTTGCCGCAATTGAGAGGCCGTTAAGTGTGGTACCGGAACTGCTTCAGCCCGCAAGCCCGGCCCTGTTTTATGAAGCTGTCAGCAGCATGCACACCACGGCGATGATCCTGTCCATACTGATTGCAGCTGGAGGTGTTTTCTTTGCCGTAGTTGTGTATCAGTGGAAAAAAATCAGTGCGGATCAGCTGGCTGAAAAAGCGGGATTCCTGTACAGCGGCTCAGCAAATAAATGGTATTTCGATGAGATGTACAACCGGGTGTTTGTGGAGGGTACGCTGATGCTGACAAAGGTTCTGCAATGGTTCGATGAAACGGTTATCGATGGAATTGTCAATGGCTCTGCTGTGATCACAAAAGGTCTATCAAATATCAGCGGATGGTTTGATAACAATATGGTGGATGGACTGGTGAACGCATCAGCATCTGCCACTGAAAGGGCCGGCAGCCTGCTCAGTAAAATTCAAACCGGAAAAGTTCAGACCTACCTGGTCTATATCGTATTCAGTTTCCTGGTCATCATCATCCTGTTCATATGAAAAATAGTATTCAGAATACAGAAAACGGATGTCAGAACAGGTGGAATTCAAATTCTGACATCTCAGGCAAAGCCGGAAATTTCCCGATGGCTTTCGCGGTGCAAAAGACATGCGATTTACTCAATCTGGCTGATGCGTTCAGATCATTTAAAAAAACGTAAATGGGACATTAAATTATGGAATTTCAAATCTTTGGACTCGGTATTCTTACCTGGATTGTTTTTATCCCGATAGTGGGTATGATCATCGTACTGCTTCTTCCCGATAGAAACAGTAACGCCATTCGATGGACTGCAGCCGTTGTGACCGGTATCCAGGTAGTGCTGGCCGGAACGATATTTGCGATTTTCGACCGAAGCAAAGTGGGTATAAACGATGCCGAGAGTTTCCAGTTTATGGAGCAGTTCAGCTGGATTACCGTTGAAGCGGTTCCCTGGGTCGGGCGGATTGAAATCAACTACTTCCTGGGCCTGGATGGCCTCAGTGTTCTGATGGTGATGTTGACATCGTTGATTGCGTTTGTCGGGGTGATATCATCCTGGAATATTGAGAAAATGGTGAAAGGATATTTTGCCCTTTACCTGCTGCTGATAACCGGCATGATGGGGGTATTTGTGGCGCTCGACTTCTTCCTGTTCTTCATCTTCTGGGAAGTGATGCTGCTGCCGATGTACTTTTTGATCGGCTTATGGGGCGGGCCAAGGCGTGAATATGCAGCCATCAAGTTTTTCCTCTACACATTTGTCGGCGGCATTCTGATGCTGCTGACCATGCTCGCCCTCTATTTCAGTGTAGCCTATACCGATCCGGCAACGGGTCAGTCGGTACATACGTTCAATATGCTGCACATGATGAATCCTGCAAACTATGTTGACGGCGGTATATTATCGGGAGTGGATACTACCTGGCGTTATGTTGCCTGGATGGCCCTTTTTATAAACTTTGCGATCAAGATTCCCCTGTTCCCGTTCCACACATGGCTGCCCGATGCCCATGTTGAGGCGCCTACGCCCATCAGTGTGATACTGGCCGGTGTTCTGTTGAAGCTTGGTACGTACGGGCTGCTTCGCATCAACTTCCCCATGTTCCCTGATGCCACCATCTATTTCGTCTACTTTATGGCAGCACTGGCGATGATCAGTATCATTTACGGGGCATTCTGTGCAATGGCCCAGGATGATTTCAAAAAACTGATTGCCTACTCCTCGATCAGTCATATGGGGATCGTGGTTCTCGGGCTTGCCGCACTCAACACGCAGGGTATGGTCGGTGGCGTGCTGCAGATGTTCAACCACGGCATAATCACAGCTGTGCTCTTCCTTGCCGTTGGAGTGCTCTACGACAGGACCCATAAACGGGGTTTATACGATTTTGGGGGTATTGCCAATCAAATGCCGAAATATACGGGCATTGCCATGATCGGGATGTTTGCCGCACTCGGCCTGCCCGGGCTGAACGGTTTTGTGAGCGAGCTCTTCTCGTTCCTCGGCGCTTTTGAAGCGTTCCGGTGGATCGCCATTATCTCCGTTACAGGTATCATTATAACCGCAGCTTACATTCTGTGGACCATCCAGCGGGTATTCCTGGGTAAAACACCGGAGCAGTTGCTGGTACTTAAAGATCTCACGCCGAGGGAATATCTGGCTTTTATACCGCTGATCATTCTCATCATCCTGCTCGGAGTATATCCGGCGCCGGCCATTGAACTGATGAATACATCACTGAGCCACCTGGTGGAATTTGTAAATAACGGAGGGCGCTGATATGAATGGAACCCATTTAAACAGAGTTGGAATTAACGCTCCCCTTGCCTGCCCGGTCTTTTCGGGAGAGGGGGGATCGGCTTTATCAAGGGATGGCGTATATTCTCCCCTTGAGGGGAGTCCGGCTATATCAAGGGATGGCGTATATTCTCCCCTTGAGGGGAGTCCGGCTTTAGCCGGGAGGGGTGTTGATTATGGTTGAACATACATTACATAGCATAAGCCTGTTTTATCCGGAGATCATTATCGTTGTTACCCTATGTGTGATCATCATTGCCGACCTGGTGGTTAAAAAGAAGAACCATACAGCCGGCTGGATCCTCATGGGCGGTTTTGGGCTGGCAGGTATTACCGTACTATTACAAGCAGGCCGGAATGAATCGGTTTTTTATGATATGGTTGCTGTGGATCCGTTTGCCCTGTTTTTTAAAGTGCTTCTTCTGCTCTCGGGCATATTCATCGTGTTTTTTTCTGTAAACAGTGATGAACTGAAAGCGTATAAATCGCGTATCGGTGAGTATTATATGCTGCTGGCCGGTATGATGCTGGGAATGCTGCTGATGGTGGGGTCTACCAATTTGCTGCTGATGTACCTGGCTTTTGAAGTGACCAGTATCAGTTCGTACGTACTGGTCGGTTTTATCAAAAAATCACTGCGATCGTCAGAATCCTCCATGAAGTATATCATCTATGGGGCCGTCTCTTCCGGTGTGATGCTCTATGGCATATCCCTGCTGATCGGGATTACCGGTGCCACAGATATATATGGTATCAATGCGGCGCTTCTGGCCGGGGTGGATCAACCGCTGATACTGAATATTTCAATCCTGATGATCATTGTCGGGCTGGGCTTCAAAATCACGGTGGTGCCGTTCCATTTCTGGGCACCGGATGTATATGAAGGCGCTCCCATGACAATTGCGGCCATCCTGGCAGTGGCATCAAAAATTGCTGCATTCGGGATGCTGATCCGCTTTTTCTCCGTATCCTTTATCAATGCAGAGGGGATTTCGGCTGCCGGTGTATGGCAGATTTTTGACGCTCTGCACTGGGACCTGCTTCTGGGAGCCATGGCAGCCATGGCCATGATTGTCGGTAATCTCACAGCGCTCATGCAGGATAACATCAAGCGAATGCTGGCCTATTCAAGTATTGCCCATGCCGGGTATCTTTTGATGGGCGTGGTGATACTTACCGAACAGGGGATTTCATCCATCCTGATTTATCTGTTTATCTACCTGTTTATGAATCTCGGGGCTTTCTATGTAGCTATGCTCTTTTCAAATAAGGTGAATACGGAATCGATCGAGGCATACAAAGGCCTGGGGCACCGCGCGCCACTGGAAGGGGTGGCCATGACCATCTTTTTGGTTTCCCTGACCGGCCTGCCGCCCACAGGCGGTTTTATTGCCAAACTGTATATTTTTGGAGCTGCAATCAGTGCCGGCTGGATCTGGCTTGTGGCAATTGCCGGTATTACCACAGTGATTTCCCTGTTCTACTACATCCGCGTTGTCAGAAACATGTACTTTTTCGAACCGGAAACCGGGGCAAAACGGCTGCATTTCACTTTCGGATCAAAAATCATTCTGCTGCTGATGTTGATCCCGACTCTGCTGCTTGGCGTTTATTTCACGCCGCTGCTTGAGTTTGCCCAAAGTTCAATCAAAATATTAGGACTGAATTGAGTATGGAATAAACAAACCCTAAACCTTAACGCAAATCCCTGAATTATGAGTGATGAAAAATTAAGGCAATTGTATATTCAGGCTGAATCCAGCCTGAATAGAGCCCGGAATGAACTCTACAAGCCATTGGATGATGTAGTAAATTATTCCGCCTGCACGTTTTCGCGAAGTGCACTCTACCAATTTTTAAGCTGCTTATATATTCTGCATTCAGGTGATGCGACTGATGAAGTGACGTCTGATAAGCCGGATTATATGAGACGATCGGTAGAAGATGGCACTAAAACCATGGATGAGCTAATCGCCTATGTCGGTAAACATGTGCCGGAGGTAAAAAAGCTGGATTTTGAACCTGTTCGTTGTACACACAATAATATCAAAGACGTTCTCAACGACGATGAAATCTATTTTTGCAACGATACCATTCAGATATATACCTGTACGGATCTGGCGGAAAAAATTAAGGGATTGGTACTGGAGAAAGCCTTTGGTGGTATTCAACCCGGGATTAACCCGTTATGAATGGGATTTTACCCTGAATGTTTTACATATTCTTATAAAAGGAAGCTTAAGTTTATATTATTTAAGCAGTTAAATTAATTACAAGCGGAAAATCCAATTTACAACCTGTTTTGTAATGCGAAATTTTCCCGTGGGCTTCGTGACGTTGAATGCGCCATTACAACATTGCCTTGCCCACCCCCGAATTCGGGGCCTGGTGAATTATTCAGGTTAAATACCGGATATTAATTACGCGGAAAGGTTTTTATATTCTACCCACATAAATTCAAAGTAACTTTTTCATAAACGATCCATGTTTTCAACATCCTGTCACTATGGGCTTCAGGCCATGATTTATATTGCGCTTCACTCTTCGGAAGAAAAGAATGTGGATTTAAATCAGATAGCTGTTGAACTCGACATACCCAAACACTTTTTGAGTAAAATATTGCAGCTGCTGGTAAAACATAAATTGCTTGTTTCCATGAAAGGGCCAACGGGGGGATTCAGGTTAAGCCGGTCACCGAATGATATTACGTTGATTAAAGTCATTGAGGCGATTGACGGACTGGATATGTTTAATCAGTGTGGAATTGGATTCAAACGGTGTAACGACAGCCATCCGTGCCCGATCCATTATGAATATAAAAAGGTCAGAGACCGTATTGAGAATCTTTTTCAAAGCAAAACTCTGAAAGAGTTAACCGAAGAGATCGAAACCGGGGAGAGTATCATCAGTTTGGGTAAGCCGATGCGGGCTGAAAATTAATGCGGTTCCACCGGGCCGGCTTTTAGGCCATTTTCCAATCCGGCATTCAGTTCTTTTTGCGTTCGCTTTTCGGTGCTCTGCCTGGATAAGATCCGGAGTTCTGCACTGACCCCTGGTGCACAGCACCTGCACAGAGAGGCTGATTTTGTGCACCGGAAAAATCTTGTTCGGCTGCGAAACATTTTTTACCGCAAGTTGTAATGCCGTCAGTTTTTTAGTACCTTTAATTAGAGTTTTTCCTCTAAATATCTTTATTTGGCCGGAAAGCCTGTTTAGAGCTTATTTGTTTGACTGCTATCTCAACACCAGGTGGGAGGATATTATGGCTTTAATGATAACGGAAGGTTGTATTAACTGTGGTTATTGTGAACTGGAATGCCCAAACCAGGCGATATATGAACCCGGAATGAAGTGGTCAATGGCTGATGGCACCTCACTCAAATTTCCGGTGTCCTTGTACAATGGCCGGGAAGTAAACCCGGAAGATGAACTTGAGCCTTTGTCAGAGCAAACCTATTTCATCGTTCCGGACAAATGTACGGAATGTAAAGGAATGTATAATGAGCCTCAGTGCCTTGTGGTTTGCCCGGACCCGGAATGCCTCATTATTCCGGCGAAGTACCGGGAGACGGATGAAAAATTGTTTCGGAGACATTTTTGGCTCAACTGGTAAAGGCAGATATTCATTCTGCTTCAGTCATACTTGCATTTAAACATGGTCTATAATGTTTTCAGCATCATGCCATTACGGGTTACAGGCAATGTTTTACATCGCCCTTCACTCTACAGATGAGAAAAATGTAGGATTGAGTGAGATTGCGAGAGAACAAAACATCCCCAAACATTTTTTGAGCAAGATATTACAAATGCTGGTCAAGCATAAATTACTGATTTCCATGAAAGGCCCAACCGGAGGATTCAGATTGAATCGGGCTCCTGAGGAAATCAAACTTATTGAAGTTGTAGAAGTCATTGATGGCCTGGATATCTTCAGTCAATGTGGCATCGGTTTTAAAGAATGTGATGATGAAGATCCATGCCCGATTCACCTCGATTACAAAAAAATCAGGGACCGGGTTTATGAGCTTTTCAATACTCAAACATTTGATGGACTGACCGAAGAAATATTAAACGGCGGCAGTATGGTTAATTTGGTAAAACCGGTCAGCTCTGAATAACAAAGATATTGCAATGGCAGACTTCATAATTGCCTGTAATGATATTGATAAAAACCATTTCCGGAGGAGATAATATGTCGAATCAGCAAGTAACCATTGACGCAAATGAAGCGGCCGCTTATGTTGCCCACAAATTAAGTGAGGTCATTGCCATTTACCCGATAACCCCGGCATCACCCATGGGAGAATGGTCTGATGAATGGTCGATGGCCGGCAAAAAAAATATTTGGGGCACTGTACCGGAAATTAGCGAGCTGCAAAGTGAAGGCGGCGCTGCCGGGACCATGCACGGAGCCCTGCAGACGGGTGCCCTGACCACTACCTTCACGGCATCGCAGGGCCTTCTGCTTAAAATGCCGAATCTTTATAAAATTGCAGGGGAATTAACTCCTGCCGTCGTACACGTTGCCGCCCGAACCGTCGCTACTCACGCACTATCCATATTTGGAGATCACAGTGATGTGATGGCAATGAGAATGACCGGAGTGGGCATGCTGAGCTCAAACAGTGTGCAGGAAGCAATGGATATGGCACTCGTTGCACACGCAGCCACCCTGGAATCGCGTATCCCGTTTATTCATTTTTTTGACGGATTCAGAACATCTCATGAAGTTCAAAAAATCCATCAGATCCCGGTGGAAGTTATGCGGGAGATGATTGACGATGAATGGGTTATTGCACATCGCAGCAGAGCACTTACGCCGGATAAACCGGTTTTGCGCGGAACAGCTCAAAACCCTGATGTTTTTTTCCAGGCAAGGGAAACCGGGAACAAATACTACAATGCCTGCCCGGAGATTGTACAAAATACCATGAATCGTTTTGCCGGGCTGACCGGCCGTCAATACAACCTGTTCCAGTATATCGGCCCGGAAGATGCCGAACGTGTAATGATCCTGATGGGATCCGGTGCAGAAACCGCGCACGAAACCGTCGAAAAAATGAATGCAGCCGGTGAAAAAGTCGGGCTTGTCAAAGTAAGACTGTTCCGTCCGTTCAGCATGCCGCATTTGGTTCAATCACTGCCCGGAACCGTTCAAAGTATCGCCGTACTCGACAGAACCAAAGAGCCTGGAAGTACCGGCGAACCGCTCTACAACGATGTAGTTACCACTCTTCATGAAAATCGGGCCGAGGGGTGGAAAACTTTTGCTGCAGAACCAAAGGTGATTAACGGGCGCTACGGCCTTTCCTCGAAAGAGTTTACACCTCCGATGGTGAAACGCATATTTGATGAACTCAAAGAGAAAAAACCGAAAAACCACTTTACAATCGGAATTAACGACGATGTAACCCACACCAGCCTGGATTTTGAAAATATTCAGTGGGAAAGTGAGAAGGATACATTTGAAGGCCTGTTTTATGGCCTCGGTGCAGATGGTACGGTCAGTGCCAACAAAAATTCGATTAAAATTATTGGTGATAATACTGACTATTTTGCACAGGGCTATTTTGTTTACGATTCAAAAAAATCCGGAGCCACAACTGTCTCGCATCTGCGATTCGGGCCCAATCCGATTCGCTCGGCTTACCTGATCGATAAGGCCAGGTTTATTGCCTGTCACCAGTTCACATTCATCGACCGTATGGATATGCTGAAGCATGCGCGACCCGGTGCTACGTTTCTGCTGAATGCTCCTTATCCTGCTGAGGAGGTGTGGGATCGGGTTCCGGAAAAAGTGCAGCAGCAGATCATCGACAAGAACCTGAAATTTTATAGCGTCGATGCCTATAAAGTAGCCCGTGAGAATGGGATGGGCACTCGTATCAATACTGTTATGCAAACCTGTTTCTTTGCGATATCGGAAATACTCGAAAAAGAGCAGGCGATTCTGATGATCAAGGATGCCATTAAGAAAGCTTACGGTAGTAAAGGGGAGGAAATCCTGCAAAGCAATTATGCAGCCGTCGATAACTCTGTAGAGAACCTGTTTAAAATTAAAGTTCCCTCAAAAGCCGGTTCAAACGTGAAGATGAGGCCACCGGTGCCCGATGAAGCCCCCGACTATGTTCAGAAAGTGATTGCGGAAATCATCGCCGGCCAGGGAGACAATTTGCCTGTAAGTGCATTCGAGGCAGACGGTACATTTCCTACGGGAACCACTCAGTGGGAGAAACGAAATATTGCCCAGGATATCCCGGTCCTGGAACCGGACATCTGTATTCAATGCGGTAAGTGTATGATGGTTTGTCCGCATTCGGTAATACGCATGAAAGCCTTTGATGGGGAACTTCTGGAAGCAGCCCCCGAAACATTCAAATATATGGATGCAAGGGGCCGGGAATGGCCGGATAATACCAAAGTCAGTATCCAGGTATCACCCGAAGATTGTACCGGATGTGAACTTTGTGTAGAGGTTTGTCCTGCCAAAGATCGCAAACAGGTTGGCCGTAAAGCACTTAATATGGCAGCCATCGATCCGCTTCTTGAACAGGAAAAAGAGAATTGGAATTTCTTCCTTACCATCCCGGAATACGACCGGTCACAACTGAAAACCGAAACGGTAAAAGGATCTCAATTCCTGCAACCGCTCTTTGAATTTTCAGGCGCTTGTACAGGGTGTGGCGAAACGCCGTATATCAAAGTGATTACTCAACTGTACGGCGACAGAATGGTTATTGCCAACGCAACGGGGTGTTCCTCCATTTACGGCGGCAACCTGCCGTCAACACCTTATACCACCAACAATGCGGGGTATGGGCCGGCGTGGTCCAATTCACTCTTTGAAGATAATGCGGAATTTGGCCTTGGCTTCAGGCTCACCATCGACAAGCAACAGCAACAGGCAAGGGAGTTGTTAAGCCAAATGAACGGTGCCATTGAACCCGGCCTGAAAGATGCGATACTGAATGCAGATCAGTCGTCAGAACCCGGTGTGTACGAGCAGCGCGAACGGGTAGCCAGATTGAAGGAAATACTGGCAAACAGTGATGATTCCAGGGCAAAAATGCTGTTGAGCCTCACCGATTACCTTGTGCGCAAGAGTGTATGGATATTCGGCGGTGACGGTTGGGCATACGACATCGGGTATGGCGGCCTCGATCATGTGCTGGCAAGCAGCCGTGATGTTAATATCCTGGTAATGGATACGGAAGTCTACTCCAATACGGGCGGGCAGTGCTCCAAGGCAACACCTCTCGGGGCCGTTGCAAAGTTTGCTTCAGCCGGCAAGCGAACGGGTAAAAAAGACCTTGGCTTGTTGGCCGTTTCCGGTGGAAACGCTTATGTAGCCAGGATTGCCATGGGCGCCAACGATACGCAAACCATGAAAGCGATTGTCGAGGCCGAGCGCTATCCGGGCCCGTCCATCATCATAGCCTACAGTCACTGTATTGCACATGGTTATGATATGAAGTACGGGCTGAATCAACAGAAACTAGCTGTTGAGTCCGGGTATTGGCCCCTCTTCCGGTTCGATCCGTCGAAAATCGATGAAGGTGCCAATCCGTTTCAGCTCGATTCAAAAGCTCCGAAAATAGCGTTCAAAGATTACGCATACAATGAAATGCGATACCTGATGCTTGCCAAATCACAACCGAAAGTAGCCAAAGAATTGATGGCACAAGCTCAAAAAGGAGTTACCGAACAATGGCGGGTTTATGAACAGATGCAATCGGTTTATGAGCCCGCCTCGGAAAACGGTGAAAAGTTGGAATCAGCTGACAAGCCGAAGTCAGGGAATGAAAAGCAAAATCAATCGGTACAGGAAACCGGGTCAAAATAAGGTGAACAGTACATCGATTTAATCATGTATGAAATTTTCAAATAAACCGCCTCCGGTCATGTTTTGACGAGTAATTAAATATTCGGAACCTGACCGGATTGCAAACAGGGAGAAGGATTATGAAAACAAAAATAAAACCAAAGGTAAAAACGCAATTTGTCTATACGTTCGGCAAAGGCAAAGCCGAAGGGGACCGGTCCATGCGGGATCTGCTTGGCGGAAAAGGCGCCAATCTTGCCGAGATGAGTTCCATCGGGCTGCCGGTACCGGCCGGGTTTACAATTTCAACGGAAGCCTGCCGGTATTATTCGACACATAACGAGAAATGGCCTGAAACCCTGGCCGATGAAATCCGGGAGGGAATCGGGTTTCTTGAGAGTGCCATGAAAACCGGATTCGGGGATGCCAAAAATCCGCTGCTGGTTTCCGTACGCTCCGGGGCAGCAGTGTCGATGCCGGGAATGATGGATACGATATTGAATCTCGGGTTAAATGATGATACAGTGGAAGCACTGGCAGTGAAAACCGGAAATGAACGGTTTGCCTATGATTGCTACCGCCGTTTAATTGACATGTTTGGCGGTGTAGTGATGAATATCCCACACGACAAATTTGAGGAAGTTCTTGATGAGGTTAAGCAGGAAAAAGGCATTGAGAAAGATACGGAGTTGACCGCTGATGATCTGAAATCCATGACGGATCGTTTTAAGGCTGTTTACAGGCATGAAACCGGATTAATGTTTCCGGAGAATCCTTATGAACAACTGGAACTGGCAGTTAACGCGGTGTTTGATTCCTGGGACAGCAAGCGTGCCGTTACATACCGGCGAATCAATCATATAACAGGAGTGTTGGGTACCGCGGTAAACGTCCAGGCGATGGTTTATGGAAACATGGGAGATGACTGTGCCACAGGTGTCTGTTTTACCAGGAATCCATCGACCGGCGAAAACAAGCTGTATGGTGAGTTCTTAATCAATGCCCAGGGTGAAGATGTAGTCGCAGGGATCCGCACTCCTGAGGATATATCCATACTTAAACAAAAAATGCCGGATGCATACAACGAATTGCAGGAGTTGGGCAGAACACTGGAAGCGCATTATGGCAATATGCAGGATGTGGAGTTTACCATACAGAACAATCATCTGTATATCCTTCAGACCCGAAACGGTGAACGGACGGGTAAGGCAGCCGTAAAGATTGCAACCGATATGGTGGAAGAGGGAATCATTTCAAAAAAAGATGCGGTTTTAAAACAGGTAAATCCCGATCACCTGAATCAATTGCTGCATCCGCAAATCGATAACACCGGTTTGACGGAGGAAGAAATCATAGGAAAAGGCCTGCCTGCATCACCGGGGGCGGCTGTCGGGAAAGTTGTATTCAGTTCTGAAAAAGCCGAGAAAGCTGCTCAAAATGGTGAGCCTGTAATCCTGGTACGCATTGAAACGAGTCCCGAGGATGTGGGTGGAATGTCTGCCGCAGAGGGAATTCTGACCTCCCGCGGAGGAATGACTTCGCATGCAGCGGTTGTTGCCCGGGGTTGGGGCAAACCGTGTGTGGCCGGCTGCGGCGATATTATCATTAACTATGAAAATAAATCGTTTACAAACGGACATATCACTGTACGGGAAGGAGACTGGATATCGATTGACGGAACCCTGGGTACGGTACTGGAAGGCCGCAAAGC
>SKRC01000299.1 GCA_007118695.1 Balneolaceae bacterium
ATCGGGCACCGGTACCAGCCCGACATTCGGATCGATCGTGCAGAACGGAAAATTTGCAGATTCCGCACCGGCATTACTCAGGGCATTAAAAAGCGTAGATTTACCTACGTTGGGCAAACCAACGATACCACATTTTAAACTCATTTCAATTTTTTAAATTAATCGTTATCCAGTGAGAATTGGTGAATAAATTTTTCTTCCGGTAATAGCAGAGCGGTCAGTTTTCCGTATCCAAAAGAAGAGTAGACACATCCGGTATCTATACCGATCATATTTGGCCGTTCAATGGGGATCGTTCTGGGGGTGTGGCCAAAAATCACTTTTTTTTCCCACGGGGTTTCGACCAAATTGATATGATCTCTTGTCCAGAGAAAATCATGATATGATTCCGGGTCCTCCAGGCTCTGCTTGATGGTTTGGTGGGCCGGGATACCGGCGTGAACAAAAAAATAGTTCGGGGTTTCATAATACAAGCGGGTACTTCGAAAAAATTCGATATGCTCTTCGGGTAAATCCATTGCCCCCGGATCTGTGCCGTATGAACGCAATGTCGTTTCACCACCATTGTGCAGCCATAAATTGGACTGGCCACGTTCAAGTGCATCCAGCAGCATCTGTTCATGATTGCCCCTGAGGAATATACAATTGCGTTGTTCGTTCAATTCAAGCATCAGATCCACGACTTCCCTGGAACAAGGCCCCCGGTCAATATAATCCCCGATGAACACAAACTGACTATCGTCATAAAGGGTCAATTTTTCCATCAGTGCTTCGATCGACCGGCAACAACCATGTATATCTCCGATTGCGATGATATTTTCAGTATTTGTCACTACTGCAAAACTTATTTTCGAGGTGATTCAATCAAACCGCGTCCTTTTTTTTCGATACGGCCCTGCTCGGACAGAACATTGAGTGCGGCATCGATGATACCGTTTACAAATTTGCCACTCTTTTGGGTAGAATAATTTTTTGCAAGTTCAATGGCCTCATTAATCGTTACTTTAGTGGGTATATCGTCAAAACGAAGGAATTCACACAGGGCAATTCGCAAGATCAGCTTATCGATTACCGCCAGCCGGTTGATCTCCCAGTTTTTTATCTGTTCTTCAATGATGGCATCCAGCTCCTGCTCCATATCTACGGTTCTCAGAAACAGTTTTTCAGCAAACTTCAGGGCTTCCTTATCGTTGCCGAGTTTTTCTTTTAGTATATAGGTTCGGATTTCTCCTGGCGGATTTTTGCCAACTTCAAGGGCGTAAAGTGCCTGCAGAACAACTTCGCGTACTTCTCGTCGATTGATCATAAATTAATTTCAATATTAAGACGGTAAAATACGAATGTTGAACAAGAGCTAAAAGTATTCCTGTGATTCCTTTTGCATCGGATAGTAAAACCTTGCTATATTGAAAAATCTATTGCAATAAAGGTTTAAAAATCTTGTTTTGATAACTGTACCCGCTCACTACTCATGACTCACAACTCATGACTAACGAGGGTGCTTAGCTCAGTTGGTTTAGAGCGCTACCCCGACACGGTAGAGGTCACTGGTTCGAATCCAGTAGCACCCACTCCTTTCACAGCCTTTAAACATGGATTAACAACAGTTTAGAGGCGTTTCCATGCCCTACTGATTTTCTCCAACCTGTCAAGGGTTTTTTAAGCTATTTCAAAAAAGTGCGCTTCCCCGCATTTTTCACCAAAATAGTTGTGAGAGCGTAGCGATATGCGGGCTACATGTGTGCGACTATTTTTTGAATTTTTCAGGCTTTTCATTAATCACTTCCAACTGCACGGGTATTCGAAGAGAATTTTGAAGATAAAGGACTATGTTGGCAACCCCATTCACCAGGCTCATTTTTTCTTCCTATTCACGAACTCCTCGCCCGCTTCCATCGCATCAATCGATTAGCTGAACCTTAATTTACGGTACAAATACCGGTACAAACAAACGACTCAAAAGCCCCTGGGGGGCATTCCAACGGACTTTTTTCTTTTCTGTCGTCCCTTCCAAAATTCTTTCACCTATACTATTCCTTTTCATTCGTTTCCAAACTCCATTTTCATATTTTAGAGCCTGCCGGAATAAATGATATCCGGCAACATTCAAATAATCTAATATAACATTTTAACCAATTCGATTATGACTCCTTACCATTCCAACCAATACGTGCTGTTTCCATTGATTCTTATTATTTCCTCCTGCCTGGTAATGTGCACTTCCGCCAGCGGCGAAGATGACGGGTTTGTATCCCTTTTTAACGGGGAAGATTTAACCGGCTGGATCATCCCGGAGGGAGATGGCGGACACTGGCAGGTCATAGACGGTGTAATCGACTACGATGCCATGAGCCAGGCAGAAGGTGACAAGAATCTGTGGACTGAGGGTGAATATGAAGACTTTGTTTTAAGAATTGACTGGCGCATCAAAGACACCCCATTTGTCAATCCCAATGTCCCCATCGTACGGCCGGATGGAACGCATCAGAGAAATGCAGACGGTGAGATTATCCGCATGGCTGTTCCTGATTCCGATTCCGGCATCTATCTTCGTGGTATGCCCAAAGCACAGGTAAACATCTGGACATGGCCTGTCGGGTCGGGTGAAGTTTATGGATATCGGGTAGACCCGGATATACCGGATGAAGTTCGCGCTGGTGTTACACCCGACACCTTTGCCGACAATCATATCGGAGAGTGGAACACCTTTGAAATTACCATGAAAGGAGACCGGCTCACTGTCGTACTGAATGATCAAAAAGTGATCAATGACGTACAGCTGCCCGGTGTTGAGGACCGCGGCCAGATCGCACTTCAGCATCACGGCCATAAAGTAGATGGTGAATGGGCCAGCTCTCCGTCCCTGGTCCAATTCCGCAACATCTATATCAAAGAGTTGTAATCCGGAAATATTCGGCCGGGGCAGGGCCGGTTTGAAAACATATAGCTTTAAATCTTATATAATCTTGCAAAATAATCCTGATCTGTTATCTTGTTTTTTTCTAAACCAAGAACAGATTGCACAGTTAAAGTCACATGAATCCATCCCTAAAACTGGTTCCTCTACTATTATTTGCTATGACAGTAACAGCAAATTGCCAAAATTCAAATGAAATAACGGATCCGGAGAAAACCGAGATCTGGGAACCCCAGCCACCTGTCGTAGAACCGGGGCATTATTCAACCGAGCCTCCTCCGGATGCGACTATCCTTTTTGATGGGACTTCCCTGGATCATTGGGAAAAACTAAATGGCGGCGATGTTGAATGGGAACTAGGAGACGGATATATGACAGTAAAACCGGGCACCGGTGATATCAGAACCAGGCAGGATTTCAGAGATGTACAACTTCATGTTGAATGGCGAGCCCCGGAAGTGATTGAAGGGGAAGGCCAGGGGCGCGGGAACAGCGGCATCTTTTTGCAGGAAAGATATGAAGTGCAAGTGCTTGACAACTGGGAAAACCCGACCTATTCCAACGGTATGAACGGCAGTATTTACAAGCAGCATATCCCCCTGGCCAATCCGGCAAAAAGACCGGGTGAATGGCAATCGTATAAAATTTATTATAAAGCCCCCCGCTTTGATGATAATGGGGATGTCAAGCGGCCGGCCCGTTTTACGGTCGTACTAAACGGAATATTGATTCAAAACAATGTGGAAGTGTTCGGCCGGACGGTTTACATCGGTGCCCCGGAATATGATGCCCACGGCCCGGCAGGCATCCGCCTTCAGGATCATGGCGACCTTGTCAGCTTTAGAAATATCTGGGTCCGGGAACTCGACTCGGAACTTATGGATACCCAGGGCATCTGGCGTGATCCGCCCGGGGAGGATGAATAACGAATATCGAACAATAGAATATCGAATAACGAACAAGGAATGATGAATGACGAATGATTTGAACTTCATTCATTCGACATTCATTCGATATTCTTTTGTTCAATTGTTCAATTGTTGGATATTCAATCGTTCGATATTCCATCCTTGTCGTCATCATCGAGGTCTATTTCTTCATAGTCGAAGATCAAATCGTAGCGGGTGCCCTCTCTGGTATCGATAAACATTTCAGCTTCCAGCTGCTTGGCCAGCGTGTTGATCAGCGTCATTCCGAGCGACTTGGACTTGATCTCCCTGTAGTTCTCCGGTAAACCGATCCCGTTGTCACCGATACTCAGTTTCAGTTTATCCCCGGTTTTATTGAACGTGATTCGAATAATCCCCTCACTTTCATCCGGGAAAGCGTGCTTCAGGGAATTGGTGACGATCTCATTCAGCAACAGGCCGCAGGGAATTGCCTGTGTAATGGTCAGCGGAACGGGTTCTGCTTCGATTTCAATTTCAATCGGCTTCTCATTCGAAAGATGTGACTTCGAAATAACCTGCAGAAGTTCTTCAATATAGACATCAAACTGGATTTCAGACAGATTCTCACTTTGATAGAGCTTCTCATGGATCAAAGCCATGGAATTGATTCGCAGCTGGCTGTCTTTAAGCACCTTCTTTGCCACTTCACTATCGGTATTGTACCCCTGAAGCTCGAGCAGGCCGGTAATTACAGCCAGGTTGTTTTTTACCCTGTGATGAATTTCGGACAGGAGCACCTCTTTCTCTTTTAGCGACTGTTTAACCTGGTTTTCCGCTTCAATACGATCGGTGATATCAACATAGATTCCATAAACCGCAATGGTCCTGCCATCGACAACTACCGGGACGCCATAGATCAGAACGTCCACAAAACTGCCATCCTTCCTGGTTCTGCGTGAGTTGAATTTAAACGTTTTGGTACTTTTGGTCAAAGCCGTGGCTTCTTCCTCCAGGCCTTCCGGGACAATGATCTTATCGAGATCCAGCCCGACAATTTCCTCCTCGGTATATCCGAAAATCTCTTCAAACCCTTTGTTGATCATCGTCACTTCCTTATGCTCATCGAGCATGGCAATGCCAATCGGGGCATTTTTGAAAAGCTGCCTGAACAACTCTTCACTCTCTTTGATTTTTTCCTGCCGGGAATACTGTTCCGATATATCCCTGACAATACCGATCACCACTTTATCGCCAAAATATGAGCCCGGATTGAGTTGTACCTCTTTTGGAAAAACTTCACCGTTTTTTCTTCTTCCCCACCACTCGAATCGTTGGGGTTCGCCCTGAAGGGCCAGTTCAAAATACTCCTCCATCTCCCCCAGGTTCACCTTGCCGGGTGCAGCGAGCACTTCCGGGTATTTACCGATAAAGAAAGAATTATCGTACCCATACAACTCGACTACACCGTCGTTCACTTCCAGGAAACTTCCGTTTTTATCCTGTATATAAATCGCATCGCCAATTGAATCGAAAAGTGTCTTATAACTTTTAAGTGACAACTGGAAATTTGTAATGGCGTTCTTGTGAGCCGTATCATCAATAACCACCCCAATGACAGCCGATTTTTCATTTATTTCGATCCGGGAACCAAATACCTGGACATTTATTACTTTTTTATTCCTGGTAATGGCTCTGAAATCGAGTTCAAAAGAGTTCATATCGGTATACTGCCAGCGCTCTCTCAGATCAACCAGTATATCCACGTCATCGGGATGGACCAGATCCAGCGGGTCTTTCTCCTGAAGTAGTTCTTCTTCCCGGTAGCCGAGCATTTGACATAACCTGGGATTGACATATGTGAACTTCATCTCCTGAAGCATATAGATGCCTACAACCGATGCTTCGGCCAGCACACGAAATCGTTTCTCCGATTCCCTGAGTTGATTCTCAGCACGATTCTTATCTGTCATATCATCGATCATAGTCAACTTAGCAGTATCATAGACATACAGCGATTTCCTGTGATAAGAGAACAATCAGCAGTCTTATTAATTCAATTTCAAATTGATGAATCAATAGCGTCTGTATCAATCCTATACTTTATGTATTCCATTATTTATGCCCTGAAGAGAATCTAACAAATTATAAATGATAAGACAGCAGAGATAAGATGATTTTAACATTGAAAACGGCACTTGTTGAATTCTGTTGTGAAAAATAGGCAAAAACAGTGTTTATCGGTAGATAAGCTTTTATTATTTTAGAAGCTTAAACTTTGAAAATCAAATTACAGAAAGACCCTCCAACACAAACATATGCCCGTAGATCATATTACGTTGACCTTTCCTGACGGTGCTTCCAAACAATTTAAAAAGGGTATAACAGGCTATGAAGTGGCAGAATCCATCTCCAAAGGCCTGGCCAGAAACGCTCTAAGTGTTACTCATAACGGCAATATTCTCGATCTGGACCGGCCAATAACGGAAGATGGTCACATAGAAATAAACACCTGGGAGTCGGAAGACGGGCAGTATACCTTTTGGCATTCATCAGCACATATCCTGGCTGAAGCCGTCCAGGAGCTCTATCCTGCGGCAAAATTCGGGATCGGCCCACCCATTGAAAACGGCTTTTACTACGATATTGATTTC
>SKRC01000305.1 GCA_007118695.1 Balneolaceae bacterium
TAATTCCCGGGCTTCACAAAATTTGCTATCTTCATATTCAGGAAAATTCTTAAATATTTAATTATAAGGTGGTTTAATTCCCCGACCCCGTCCCGAACGCTTTCGGGATCGGGACGGGATCAGGGTCGGAAAGCAAATTAAACTGAAAGTCAGAATAATACCCCGATGGCTCTGTCTCGAGGTAGTTCATTGCGCTCTGCTGTCACGATTATTTAATGAGTATAGGGATTCTGAATACATCAAACAGGAATAGTTGCACCCGTTATGTTATTGGGTGACAACATTTTGTTATCGGATAAACCATCTGCCGGAAGACCCGTATAACCAATAACCAATTAACCGATAACTACACTAGTGTCATGTCAACCAAACAGTATGTGGGGCTCCCGACATCTTGTCGGGATTCTTTTTATTTCTGGCTGTATTAACAATTATGTACACAGCTATGCCATGCCCATATTTTTCGAATTGCCGGGAGCAAAAATTCCATTGGCATACCCCCCAACGCATTGTTGACACGATACCAGGTTAAATTTTTGAAAATAAAAAGTTTTTATCTCAATGAGAAAAGCCACACCACAGTTTATACATGGAAAAAAACGTCCTGGCACTTCATCCGAACGGATGGAAAATATCAATCCGGCCAATGGTACGGTAATTAATGAGATTAGTGTTGCCTCCGGGGAGGATGTGAATGATGCGGTAGCATCGGCCGGCCGGGCGTTTAATGCTTGGTCGTCGATGAAGGGTGTGGAACGGGGGCGGATATTACTGAAATCGGCGGAGATTTTAAGGGAACGTAACCGGGAACTGGCAGAAATCGAGGTGGAAGATACCGGAAAACCGATCTTCGAGGCTTCTTCGGTGGATATCGAGTCCGGCGCTGAAGCGCTGGAATTTTTCGGAGGCATTGCAGCCTCTCTCGAAGGCAGCCACATGCAGCTTGGCAATAATTTTGCTTATGTAAAAAGGGAACCGCTCGGTGTATGCGCAGGGATCGGGGCCTGGAATTACCCGATGCAAATCGCCTGTTGGAAAGCGGCTCCGGCGCTGGCATGCGGCAATACCATGATTTTCAAACCGGCTGAACTGACCCCGAGAAACGCAGTAAACCTGGCGGAAATTTTTATAGAAGCCGGTCTGCCGGAAGGTGTTTTCAATGTGGTACAGGGAGGCCCGGATGTGGGGCGACGACTCGTTGAGCACAGGAATATCCAAAAAATATCACTGACCGGGGAGGTGGGCACCGGCCAAAAAGTTATGGCCGGTGCGGCAAATACGCTCAAACACCTGTCACTTGAGCTGGGCGGTAAGAATCCGATGATCATTTTTGATGACTGTGATCTGGATGATGCTGTTCAGGGAGCGATGATGGGAAATTTCTATACACAAGGTGAAATCTGTTCCAACGGAACCAGGGTGTATGTCCACACAGATATCATGAACGGGTTTTTGGAGAAGCTGGAAAAAGAGACGGCAAAATTAAAAGTTGGAGATCCGATGGACCCGTCAACCCGAATCGGTGCCCTAATCAGCAGCAGTCAGAAAGAAAAAGTGCTGGATTACATAGAGATAGGAAAATCCCAGGGAGCCAGGCTGTTGTTCGGGGGGGATGAGCCCGTTTTTGGTGATGGCTCTCCCCTAAACAATGGCTTTTTTGTGAACCCGGCTGCCTTTTATACGGATTCCGATGATGATCGTATCGCCAGGGAAGAGATTTTCGGGCCAGTCATGACAGTGCTGCCTTTCAGTGAAGAAGAGGATGTAATCACAAGGGCAAATGATACACCCTTCGGGTTGTCTGCCGGCGTTTTTACCAATAATCTCAAACGGGCGTACCGGGTCGTGGACCGGCTACAGGCCGGGGTATGCTGGATCAACAATTACAACATCACCCCCGTCGAGGTCCCCTTTGGCGGATACAAAATGTCGGGCATAGGCCGGGAAAACGGCCGGGCAGCCGTCGAATATTACACACAGCTGAAAACGGTATACGTGGAGATGGAAGGCGTGGGAAAACCGTTCGAATAACGACCGGGAAAACAGCAGAACAGCAGAACAAGGGAACAAAAGAACAGCCGAACAGAGGAATGTCGAACAATAGAACATTTGAATGACGAATGACGAATGACGAAGTTGTTGTATTCCTACATTCAATGATCAATGATCAATGATCAATAATCAATGTTCAATATTCGATTGTTCTATTGTTCTATTGTTCGATATGTTCTATTGTTCTATTGTTCTATTGTTCGACATTCCTCTGTTCGATATTCGTTCATCTTTGTTCGGTTTTCCAGTCGGGATGAATCCATGTGGGGGCATCGGAAGGCGGGAGTGGATCTTTGCCCAGTATCCGGTCTGAAAGTTTTTCTGCAATCATCACGGTGGGGGTGTCGGTGTTCCCGCTGATCAGATCGGGCATAATGGATGCATCGACTACCCGCAGGTTCTCGACCCCGTGAACCCGGCCTTCGCCGTCAACGACCGCTTCCGGATCGGATTCTGACCCCATTTTGCATGTACAAGTCGGGTGGTAGGCGCTTTCGCCGCGGGCACGGATAAAGGCGTCGATCTCGCTGTTGGACTGTGCGTCAGTGCCGGGTGTCAGTTCTTTTCCGCGATACCGGTCAAAGGCTTTTTGGCTGATAATTTCACGAGTATGACGGACCGCCTCCCGCATTTCCTGCCTGTCGTTTTCGGTCCCCATGTAGTTAAACAGAATTTGGGGTGCATCTGCTGGGTTGTCAGATTTTATTCTAACGTGCCCACGGCTTGTTGGCCGCATCGGGCCGACGTGGGCCTGGAACCCGTGCCCGCCGGCCGGGCTGGATCCGTCGTAGTTAATAGCCAAAGGCAGAAAATGAAATTGCAGATTTGGAAACTCAATGCCCGGCCTGCTGCGAATGAATCCACCGGTTTCAAAATGGTTGGTGGCGCCGGGCCCGGTCCGGGAGATGATCCATTCCAAACCAACTTTTACCCGTCCCCACGGTTGGAGGGACGGGTAGAGCGAAACCGGTTCGCGGCTTTCATACTGCACGTATACCTCCAGGTGGTCCTGCAGGTTTTCGCCAACCCCCGGAAGGTCGGCTGTTACCGGAATGTTCAATTTCTTCAGATGATCTGCTGGTCCCACTCCGGAAAGCTGCAGCAGTTGAGGCGAGTTGATGGCCCCGCCACATAGAATGACTTCACGGCGTGCGTTCAGCTTTTCGATTTGTCCTTTACGGGAGTATTCCACACCAACAGCCCTGGTTTTATCGAATAGAATTCTCAGTGCAAGGCAACCTGTACAAACTTCCAAATTTTCTCGCTTCAGAGCCGGGTGAATATAGGCTTTAGCTGCCGAACAGCGTTCCCCATTCCAGGTCGTCCGGTCAAACGGTCCGATCCCTTCCTGCTGGTAGCCATTTACGTCGTGGGTGTATGGATATCCTGCCTGCTGGCCGGCTTCCAGCCAGGCAACATGCAAGGGATGTTTCGCCCGGCCTGCAGTGACACGAATAGGCCCGTGGCCTCCCCTGTATGGATTTGGGCCCAATTCGTGTCTTTGTGCCCGCCTGAAATAGGGCAAGCAATGGGCATAATCCCAGTCGGACAACCCATTCGATGCCCAGCGGTCATAATCGCGTGAGTGCCCCCGAATGTACACCATGCCGTTGATGGAGGATGAACCACCGATCACACGGCCTCTCGGGCAATACATACGCCTGTTGTCCATAGACGGTTCAGGCATGGAATTGTATGCCCAATTCATGCTTTTTCGTTTCAGTGGCTCTGAGAATGCCGCCGGCATGTTGATGAAAATGGACCGGTCACGCGGGCCTGCCTCCAATACAAGAACATTCGTATCGGGGTCGGCCGATAACCTGTTGGCAAGAACGCTTCCGGCAGTTCCGGCTCCTACGATTATATAATCAAATTCTTTTTGGGACATAAGGTGTGATACTATATTTCCTCAAGTATTTAATATTTCGGTAAAGTAAAAGTATTTAATGGGATCCAATTGTTTGAGATAAAACGGCTCGTTGCATGTAAACGCCTTGTTTCATGAAAACGCCTTGTTGCAAGTCAACACATTCCCGCATTAAACTGCATTTTGAGTTTTATCCCGTTTCCTTAGTTCAGTCGGCTTGCAAATGTTTTGGGTCATCCTTGAAACGACGATGATGGTGAGCAGGCCGGAAACCATTGCCAGGGTTCTGAATGGAAAAAGCACTATACCGTTTTCAATCATCGGGTAAGGGATCATGGTCGGAATGCCCAGGGTTGCATCCCCGCCACCGACTCTCAGTATCGCTGAAACAGCGAGTCCTGCAATGGATCCATACATATTGGCTTTCTTATCAAACAGGGCTGTAACCAGTTGGGGAAACAGAATCGCATACACAAAGTCGCTGCTTAAAAACCACAGTTCATAGACACTTTGTACCTGCAATGCGAGCAGGGTGGCTGTGATTCCAATGATCCAGATGATCCTCCGAAGGACTTTGGAAAGTTGCTCACTGGTGATCTTAGGCCTGATCAATGGGCGGTACACATTCCAGGAGGCCATCGAGGAGGCTGAAAGTATCGATGAGTCGACCGAAGACATTACGGCAGCAGCGATGGCACCGAGCCCAATGGTGGCGACAATCGGATTCGTAAGGTAACGAACCACATAAGGCAGAACCAGCGCAGGATCCTCAGGTGGTAACACCCCGACACTTTCCCAGGAAACGACATCCCCGATCATGCCGATAATGACCGCAGGGACGGCTGCAATTATACAGACAAAACCTGCAATGATCGACAACCACATGGCAGTTTTTTCATCCTTGGATGAAAGAACCCGCTGGAAATACACCTGCCACGGGATGCCGCCAAGCATCAGAAGCAGCATGGAATCCCACCAGAGCCAGTAGTAGTTGCCCCATTCCTCGTGCCTCCATGCGTCGATCGGCGGAAACAGCGTAGCCAGAATGCCCTTGCTCGACTGGTACGATTCCCACATTAAATCGAATCCACCCACGTGGGAGAGGGCAAATGGGATCACTAATATTAGGCCGCCAATCAACAGAATCAGCTGTATGATATCGGTTAGTGCAACGGCCCAAAGGCCGCCGATGGCCGTATATGCGATTGCAATGGCCGCCGAAAGAATTATCGAGGTGCTGAAATCAAGCCCCAGTACCGTTCCAAATGTGGTACCAAGTGCCGTCAGAATTGCGGCTGTCCAAAAAATTTCTGCCGTAACGGCCGGCAGTGAAAGCACAGCGCCCATTTTTTTTCCAAACCGCTGCCGCAGCGGGTCAAGCAAAGTCGTAAATTCATAACGCCGCATTTTCCGGGCAAAGAAGATCCCTCCGATGATGAGGCTCATGGAGTAGCCCCACGGTGCCTGTACCCAGGCAAGGCCGTCGGACATCGTATATTCGGCCGTCCCATTGATATATCCGCCTCCCACCCAGGTTGCACTCATTGTAAAGACGGCAACAAACAGGGGAATGTTTCTGCCGGCCAGGATCACTTCATCGGCACTGTCACTGGTGCGAAGTTTGGCCGCATAGAGGCCGATATAGAAGATGACCGCATAAAAGACCATCATGGAAATGTATCCGGGCCAATAGAGAGTCTGCCGGGTCTCGATCATCTCAACGATAACCCCGATCACCAGCAATATCCCGGTCAGAATCAGGATGGGATAAAAAGAAGGCTGGTGTTCCTTTTTAAAGATCTGCTTGCCGTGCTTCTTTTCCAATGCGTTTAAATCAATTAACTAATGTAAAACTATACTAAGTAAGAATTATAACAGAAAAGTGGCCGAAATTTTTGGATTCCTTTTCTTTTCAGCGTGCCTGGTTAAGAAAGTTGCCAAATTTATGTAATAAGATTCTTCGTATCAAATAATAGATTTTTTTCTGGAAAAATGTACCAAATAATGCATATGGTGTAAATTTAAATTGATGTTGGTCATTGACGGGATGTAATATAAATCAGTCAGCGAGGCAAAGCAGTTAAAAACATAAAGCCAGTATTTAGCTTTTTTTATGAATTTTAAATATTGAAATGTATTTACGTAATTTATTAATTATTTTACCTTCTTTATTGTCTATGTAGATGTTGATGTTTTATATCTATAAGTTTTAAATCTCTAAAATTAGTGAAAAAGTCATGAAAAACCCGGTTTGGCACTCTCCGACAAGAGCTGTTGACCGGTGATTCATAATGAGACTGATGATCCGGGTGACTAGATTAAATCGAATCCAATTCTTTCCATTTTGTTGCTTCGACAAACTGGGATTATTCTGCTGTTTATTAAGCAGCAGTTACATGTCGTTCCATCGATTTCTTGCCGTGGATTATTGCGCGATGCTCTCTGAGTCTGTGAAGGTTTATAACACTATGGGAATCGTTTCAGATCACTGATATGATTCCGGTTTTATAACA
>SKRC01000206.1 GCA_007118695.1 Balneolaceae bacterium
CCAGCCGCTGGCGTTTACCCCTGATATAAACGGGCTTGAATTCAGCCTCAGGAACACCGATGGCCATGACATCCACATCCTCGTAATGAATCAGCTCGATGGTTATCTTCACTTCCGGGGTACAGAGCTCGTAAGCAGCCCTGTGCAACAGAAACTCCTCCTCAAAATATCCCTGGATTCCGGGAATGGTTTTATCGTCATTGACGCCCACCAAAATGGTCCCCCCATCGGTGTTCGCAAATGCAGCAATTTCCCTTGCGATCTTATCCGATGAAGGTGTGGTTTTTTTAAATTCAAGATATCTGCCCTCCCCGGTTTGAATCAGGTTTTTCAGATCCCTTGGCTGCATCGATGATATGGTAATGGGTCCGTCGTCTGAGTATTTCATCGCGTCAATAAAATAGTTTCAAATAAAACTAATCAACAGATATAAATATTCTATGAAATGTATCCTGAAAATAAAAGGATCAGATCATAATCTCCTCTTTTGGATTACGTGTCATCAACTCATATAGTGCATCGCTGGGCTCAACATCTTCAAACAGTACTTTGTATACCGCTTCTGTGATCGGCATTTCCACCTTGTTTCGTTCCGCCCACTGGTGAACCGACCTGGCGGTCTTGACCCCTTCGGCTACCATATTCATTCCGCTGACAATTTCTTCCAGCTTATCGCCCTGCCCGATTCGATATCCAACATACCGGTTACGGCTGTGTTTACTGGTACAGGTCACAATCAGATCGCCCATGCCGGTAAGCCCTGAAAAGGTATCCTGCGATGCCCCGAGCATCCTTCCCATTCGCTTCATCTCATGCAATCCGCGGGTAATAAGTGCGGCCTTAGCGTTATCGCCAAGCTCGGCCCCATCGACGATGCCTGCGGCAATGGCCATCACATTCTTGACGGACCCGCCGATTTCCACACCGATGATGTCGTAGTTCAGATACACCCGGAACATCGGGGTCATGAATGCATCCTGGATCGCCCTGGCCACTCTTTTGGAATAAGCAGCCGCCACAACCGTGGTCGGTTTAAAATGGCCGACTTCCTCAGCGTGGCTCGGCCCGTACAATACGCCGATCTGATCTTCGATAATGGTATCGGCCAAAACATCCACCAGAACCTGCGACATCGTCATGAACGTATCCTGCTCAATGCCTTTCGATACGGTGACAATCAGTTCCTTGCCCGATAAAAACACCTTAATGGTTTTCGCCACTTCCCTGACTGCATGGGAGGGTGTTGCGATCACCACCATTTCTGCCCCGGAAAGTGCCTCACGATAATCGGTTGTACATACAATCGATTCCGGAAGTGCCACATCACTGAGGTAGGACGGATTGACATGATTTTCATTGATTCCCGCTGCCACCTCTTTCTCCCGTGCCCAAAGCGTTACACCATACCCGCTTTTGGCCAAGATCACGGAAAGTGCCGTACCAAAACTGCCTGAACCGATAATGCTTATTTTTTTCACGCCGGACTCTGATCTTCGTTAATTCGTCCCTTTGAAGGTTTGAATGAGGATATTCTGTTTTCTGTACCGCTGATTAATCGTTTTATATTGCCATGATGCTTGGCGATGATCACCAATGCCAGGATCGTTGAAAAAATGACCACACTAACGTCAATTGGCCAATTGAAAAAACGAATCAGTACTATTTGTGATAACGGATACACGGCTGATCCAATTATGGTGCCCAATGAAACATACCGACTGATGAGGATGACGGTGATAAACACGACAATGGTGATCGTGATGGACAAAGGCTCAATGCCATAAAGCATGCCGGCCGCTGTTGCAGCCCCTTTCCCGCCCTCGAAGGATGCATAAAGCGGAAACATATGGCCGAATACGGCGGCTGCACCACAAACAATCCTCAGAAATGCATCGGCCTCCCATACGGCGGGTGCAGCCGGCCCGCTCCCGATCTGGTAGGCCAGCTGGCTGATTACAGCCGCACAAACAAAGCCCTTGGTCAAATCGATCAACAAAACCACAACACCGGCCTTCCACCCTAAAATCCGGAATGTATTGGTCGCCCCGGCATTTCCGCTTCCATAATCACGGATATCTATTTTCTTGTAAACCTTTCCCACCCAGATGGAACTCGGAATAGATCCGATCAGGTAAGAAACCAGTATAACGACTGTTAGTGCAAACATTGGATGGATTTCCGGTTATCATGCAATTGCAAACATGCGATAGATAATAACGAATAAACAGCGTTGAAGCGAATGCCGGCAGCAGAGGGCTGATCCGGCTAAACGTGCCTTTCCGCGTGGTAGGAGGACCTTACCAGGGGGCCGCTTTCAACATGGCCCAGGCCCATCTCTTCCCCAATTTCCTTGTATTCGGCAAATTGATCGGGATGGATCCATTCTACCACGGGGTGGTGCATCTTGGTAGGCTGCATATATTGGCCAATCGTCAGAACATCAACCTGATGATCCACACAATCCTGCATCAGCCGGATCACTTCTTCCCGGGTTTCCCCAAAGCCGACCATAATCCCGGTTTTGCTGCGAAGCCCCTGGTTTTTGGTTCTTTGCAACAATTCAAGGGATCGCTCATATTTGGCCTGGGGACGTACGGTTCTGTAAAGCCTGGGAACCGTCTCCAGGTTGTGGCTCAACACATCGGGCGGGGTATCGATAACAATTTGCAGGGCATCCCATACCCCCCGGAAATCGGGAATCAGGGATTCAATCGTTACGCCGGGTATCATTTCACGCAAAACCTTATGACATTCTGCAAATATCGGCGCTCCACCGTCTTTGCGTTCATCCCGGTTCACCGAAGTCAAAACCACATGCTTCAGTTCCATCTTCATTGCTGCATCGGCAACGCGGCGGGGTTCATCCCAGTCGAGCTCCTTCGGCGGACGGCCGGTTTTAACTGCACAAAACGAACAGGAACGTGTACAGACATCCCCCAGGATCATAAACGTAGCCGTGCCGGCTCCCCAGCACTCCCCCATATTGGGGCACCGGGCTTCCGAACAGACCGTATTCAGATTATTATCCCTGATGGCCTGCGATACTTCCTTGAATTTTTTTCCGGATGGCAGTTTCACTCTCAGCCAGTCGGGCCTGCGCTGACCGGGCGATTCATTTCCAATTACATCTAATTCTTTTATCATTTTCAGTTTCTCAAGTTCCGCTTTTGATGGTTAAACTGTTCTGCCGCCTTCAGGATTCTATTTTTATGTCAATCTGTAACTCATCATCAAGTATAAAAAGAGCCGTATGGACTACTCCGCCCGGGAAACGCAGCCTGTCTGATAGTTTCAGCTCTTTTATTTCATCTATGAAAGATACGAAAATTGCCCTTCGCTTTCAGGGAGTTTGGCATCCTTTACATATTCAACCTCAAAGAGGTCAGCAAAGTGTCGTAAAATCAATTTTTTAACTTTCTCAACATCCACCTGCCTGCCGGTAAGTTGTGCAAGGCTTGTTACTGCCTTGCCTTGAATGCCGCAGGGCACGATGTGATTGAAATACTCAAGGTCGGTATTAACGTTCAGGGCAAAACCGTGCATGGTAACCCAACGGGAGCAGCGAATACCCATCGCACATAGTTTTTGATCATCCACCCATACGCCGGTTAACCCGTCGATTCTGCCGGCTTTCAGATCGAATTCACTGCAAACCCTGATGATCACCTCTTCAAGCAGGCGCAAATATTTGTGGATGTCAGTAAAGTAACGGTCAAGGTCCAGTATCGGGTAACCAACGATTTGCCCCGGCCCGTGATAGGTAATATCCCCGCCACGGTCATTGGGGACAAATTCAGCGTCGATCTCTTTGAGTTCCAAAAGGCTTTTGAGCAGATGAGCCTGGTCACCGCTCTTTCCCAGCGTATAAACATGGGGATGTTCAACTATCAGCAACACATCGTTATAAACCGGCTTGAAGGATTTATCATCCCTGCTTTTGAGCTTCTCATCAATCAGCCGCTGCTGGATGCTTTTCTGGATGTCCCATGCCACACGGTAGGGAACAAGGCCAAGATCGTATGTTTCTAACCTGTTCATGAAGCCGGAATTTCGGAATAAACGGAAAATAGCCTGCCGGAACCACCCGGTTTGCCTTACAATGCCTGGTTGCATGTCATGCGTTCCCGGTTGCAAATAATGTGTAACTGGATACATGCATGCACGCCCGACGACGACTGACCGAATGAATACGGGAAACATGGCTTTCCGTTTCAACCATTCTCTATAATGAACAACAAAGCCCCGGCAATTATTTCATCCCGGAGCTTTTTCAGAATTCATTGCTGTCAGGCTGCCCGCGCGAATGAACCACCCCGTGGCAAAACCATCGGGGAATCCATATGATTTCAATTTTTTATACTTTCCGGCCCCGATCCAGAAAGCGTTCGGGACGGGGTCGGGGAACTGAACCACCTTTTAAGTGAGCAAATCGATGAAAAATTGCCATTCGACTCCCGGAAACACGCAAGTGCCGGTTTGTACTAAAAATTTCGTGGCCGTCGCTTGCCGCCTCAGGGAAAACACGTATCCAGTCAGCCATTTGGCGGGATGTAAGCCCGGCCGTACTTTTTCAGGATGGAACTTCTTCTTTACTTTTTCGGCTTTGAACCCAGGTGAACCCCTTCGCCATACGCTTCAGCTGCCGCTTCCATGACCGCTTCACTCATCGTCGGATGCGGATGCACGGCGCTGATGATCTCATGGCCGGTTGTTTCCAGGTCCCGGGCCACCACGGCTTCGGCGATCAACTCCGTAACATGCGAACCGATCATATGGCAGCCAAGCCATTCACCGTATTTGGCATCGAAGATGACCTTTACAAAGCCCTCTTCATGGCCCAGGCCGGCAGCCTTACCGCTTGCCGAGAACGGGAACTTGCCCACTTTGATATCATATCCTTCATCTTTGGCCTGTTGTTCGGTATATCCCACAGAAGCAATCTGAGGCTCACAATAGGTACAGCCCGGTATATTGCTGTAGTTGATCGGGTGCGGATTTTCTCCTGCCAGATTTTCCACACAGACGATCGCCTCGTGCGATGCTTTATGCGCCAGCCATGGGCCGCCTGCTACATCACCGATGGCGTAGATATTATCAGCAGTGGTCTGATAGGTTTCCTTGTTGATTTTAATGGCTCCATTTTCATGTTCAACGCCGGCCTTATCAAGACCAACCTCTTCTACATTGCCGGTAACTCCAACGGCTGAGAGAACCACATCGGCCTCAACCTCTTCTTTGCCATTTGAGGTTTTGATGGTCACTTTGACGCCCTTTCCTTTCTTCTCAACTTTTTCTACCGAGCTGCCGGTATGAATCGTCATGCCTTTTTTCTTATAAATCTTGCCCAGTTCCTTTCCGATATCCTTATCCTCCACGGGTACAAGCGTATCCTGAAGCTCAACGATAGTAACTTCCGTACCAATGGTATGGTAGAAGTAGGCAAACTCGATTCCAATCGCTCCCGCACCGATTACAACCATTTTTTTCGGCTGCTTTTCAAGCTGCATGGCTTTCTCGTAACCGATCACCATTTTGCCATCGATTTTGATATTAGGCAGCTCGCGTGCCCTTGCCCCGGTTGCCACGATAAAATGTTTGGCTTTAATCGTTTCGGTTTCTTTATCCTTTTCGTCGCGGACGGCGAGTTCTTTGGCTGATTTGAAGACACCGGCGCCCATAAACACCTCCACCTTGTTCGCTTTCATCAGAAACTGAACGCCCTTGCTCATCTTGTCGGCTACCTTTCGGCTGCGTTTGATTATACCTTCAAAATCTGCCGAATACTCCTTGACGTTCACCCCGTAGTCGGCGGCATGTTCGATCGATTCATACACCTCTGCGGATCGCAACAGTGCTTTGGTGGGGATACAGCCGATATTGAGACAGACTCCGCCCAGGTGTCTCTTTTCAACAATTGCTGTTTTAAAACCAAGCTGGGAGGCACGAATGGCGGCAACATATCCGCCGGGTCCGCTCCCGATCACACAAACATCAAATTCTTTAGCCATGATAAATACGTTCTATTCTTAGGTTATTAGTAACTATTTAAAAACCGAGTAGTTAGCTCACTTTTCTGAAAATCCGTCAGGCAGGGAATTTAAGGAACTTCACCGAGATATTTAAACGGCAGCTTACATCTGTCCTTAATCTGTATAGTATACCTAGGCAAACCCGCCGGCGGGTTTGCCTGCGCTGGTTCAAACACAGATAGTCCGGACAAATTCGGCATTTCGCGCGCATGAACTATCATTGCATCCGGTCCAAAGTTAATCCGGTGCACGGCATCCAGTGCCACCTGCCACTGCATCCCAACTGCCACTGTAACTGGTAACTGGTAACTGCATAAATTATCGACTGCCTTTCATCAAGATCCTTGTTTATGGCCAATCTCGGATAAACC
>SKRC01000158.1 GCA_007118695.1 Balneolaceae bacterium
CCTTCTACCTTGCAAGGCCAGGCGTCCCTGATTTTCCAGACGGTTACCGGTTCATGTTCTTCGTTCAACAGACTGATGGTGATATTCCGCCGTTCGATGTCGTTCATTTTAACGGTGTTAAGCCATTCATAGAACTCATTATCATCGCGGTAGATACCGCGTTTCAGCGTGATGTTATTGTACTGCGGAATACCGGGCATTTTGGTAACCTGGTAATCCTTTGCATTGCCTTCGCGATATTCGATTGGCTGAAGTTCGATATTCAGCCCCGAAACCTCGGTAAAACCGACACGTTCGCCATCCCATTCTACCTGGAAATGAAATGCGGATATTGGATATTGTTCTGCCATAGCGATTTGGATTTAGGTGAAAAATTGAATTACGATTCCTGTAGTTTGTGCATAAACCGGAGGATGATAAACTCGGCCGGCCGCACAGCAGCCAGCCCGATTTCGACGATCAACCGTCCTTCGAGCACATCCTGCGGGGTCATCGTTTCTCCGAGGCCGATTTTTACGAAGAACGCTTCGTTGGTGGTTGCCCCGGCCAGGGCACCGTCGCGCCAGATTCCCGTCAGGAAGTTTTCGATCATCGCCCTCACGCGCACCCATGTGTTGGCGGTATTCGGCTCGAAGACCACAAACTCCGTGGCTTTCTTGATCGATTCCTCGACAAAAATAAACAGCCTCCGGGTGGGTACGTAGCGCCATTCATTATCGTTGCCGGCCAGTGTACGTGCGCCCCAGACCAGCGTTCCCTTTCCCGTAAAGGAGCGGATGGCGTTGATCGATTTCCCGGTCGTCGGGTCCACATTCAGCTCTTCCTGCGTTTCGTTTGTTATTTTCACTGTCGGTTTAATCACCGAATTCATGCTCACATTGGCGGGGGCTTTCCAGACGCCCCGGTTACTGTCGATCCGCGCATAGATCCCTGCAATTCCGCCGGAAGGCGGCAGTTCAACATAGATTTTCTTCACTTCGGCTTCCAATGACCGGTAGATGCTCGGATGATCGCTCTCAAGGCCCGCAAAAGTGATATTTTCGCCCAAATTTAACGCATCGGACGGGGCGGTTCCCTTAGCATCATGGCTGACAGACGATTTCTCCCGGTCTACCTGGTAATTGAAGGTGGTCTTCAGGTTCGGATAATAAGCCGCACCGTAGCTCAAAAAAGAGGTTCCTAGCACTTCCCTGAAATCCGATAACCCCGTATCACCATTGTAGCGGTCAACGATCGTAAACCGGTCTTTCAGCTTGTTACATTGTGCCAGGGCTGTCTTGACAACCTCCCCGTAATCATTGGCGCTTTCCAGACTCATCGCATCCGGGAAAACGATTAGGGTTGGTTCATCACTCTTTTCCAGGGCCCGGATCCCGCCCATCAGTCCCTCCTTTTTTTCCGCATCCCCGGATTCGATCGCATCGGAGTAATCACCGACGGAAACGATATAACAAGGCCCGCCGCCGTTGCTGAAATAAAACTGAAGGCTGTAAAAAAGCCTGAACGGAGAAGGGGTCCCATCCTTGAGCCCGGCACGGAAATCCCTGGAAGTCAATTTCGAATTCTCGTCATAGACATCGGCAATCGTAAACTCAAATTCCTCTTTCCGGGGACCACCGAATTTTTCACTGAACTCCATCAACGATGTAATCCGGGTCGGTTCGAATTGCAGTGCCTTTTCATCCCCGTCCTCTTCGGCTTTTTCCGTATACCCGATAAAGGCCGGAATAGCCGTTTCAACTCCCGCAACCGATGACGGAAGGGTCGAGATCTCTTCTACATAAACGCCTGGTGTTTTATAACTCATGGTTTTTTTGTTTTAGGATTCCTGAAGTTTGTGCATAAATTGTAAAATGATAAATTCAGCCGGCCGTACGGCAGCCAGGCCGACCTCGATAATTAACCGTCCTTCCAGGATATCAACCTGGCTCATGGTTTTTCCCAGCCCCACACTGACGAAAAAGGCCTCTTCCCGGCTCGCGCCGGCCAGTGCGCCGTCCCGCCAAAGGCCGGTCAGGAAGTTCTCGATCATCGCTTTGGTTTTCGCCCAGGTATTTGCATCGTTGGGTTCAAAAACCACCGGTTCCGTGGCTTTTTTAATCGACTCTTCAATGAAGATAAACAGCCTCCGAACCGGGATATACCGCCATTCGTTGTCATTTCCGGCAAGCGTTCTTGCCCCCCATACAATCGTTCCCTTTTTGCTGATCTGGCGGATGACATTGATCGACTTGCCGCTGTCGGCATCCACATTCAGCGGCCCCTGTTCATCATCAGTCAGTATCAGAGAGGGTTCAGTCACCAAGTTCATGCTGACATTGGCCGGGGCTTTCCACACTCCCCGGTTGTTGTCCACCCTCGAATAAATACCGGCGATTCCTGCCGACGGATACAGTTTGAGAGTTTTCTTGTCGATCTCCCTCTTAATACTGTTATACATAGACGTGTCCAGTTCAATGGTGAAAATCTTGTCAATCACGATCGACAACGCTTCTGCGTCCCCGCTGAACGCTATCTCTATCGTATCCTTTTCCGCAGCATCGGTGAGTGTAATTTCGATCTTCGATGTTCCGGTAATACGATTCGCGGTGAAAGCCTCGTGCTCTCCCAGGGCTTTGATGATCTGGTCGGCCACACCGATCGGGGTTGATTTGATTTCGATCCCCTCTTCCCCTTCCTCGCTGAAGACGAACTCATTTCCGTTGACGGTCAGTACGTCTCCGGCCGAAATCTTTTTCTGGTCTTCCACGATAATCTCTGCCTGCGCATAGCTGACCCCCTCCTGCAGTTCATTTAGTTTGTTGCCGTGCAAAGGGCCGTTTCCAGCACCGCCCCGGTCATCGCTGATCGAGACCGAACGTTCATTGAAATGGCGCCGTATCGTTGTTTGAAGTGCAGGGTAGTAGGCGGCCCCGTAGTTCAGATTGTTCATCCCGACCACTTTGCTTCTAAAACGTCCGGCGTCTTCAAATGGGTTTTCCTTCTCTCCCTGCATCACATCCAGGATCGCAAACCGGTCTTTCATATCCGCACACTGATCCAGCATCGCATCGTATAAGGTGTTCCTGTTGGCATCGCTCAGTTTCACCGCTTCGGGAATCACCAGTAAAGTCGGCTCATCTTCCAGCCTCAGGGCATTCAACCCGGATTCCAGATCATCCGCCCTGATCGACGAATCATCCGGCGATTCGTCATAGCCGCCGTCTCCGACAGATACGATGTAGCATCGCCCGCCTCCATTGGCAAAAAACAATCTCAGGCTGTAGTACAGCAGGTAGGGCGAAAACTCCTCTTCGTCCGGGCCAAGTTCAACCCGTGTATCGGCCAGGCCTTTCACATTCGGTTTCAGCGTAACGTTGAATGGCTCCTCAAATGCCCCTCCGAAGATCTCTTCATATTCCAGGAGCGACCGGATCATCACCGGGGTATCCTTCGGGATCTCCTCTCTTTCACGTATTCTTTGTTGGGTGTATCCGACAAATGCAGGAACGGCGGTAGCAACCGGTGCGATGGATGCGGGCAGTTTGGATATCTCCTGAACATAAACGCCGGGTGTTTTTAAATTTTGCATGGTGATTCGGTTTTGTTGTTAGACGTACACATAAATTTCAGATTCAAATTGTTGACCGGCCTGTTTTAACGTTGCCGACGGATTGGGGTTGGGAAGGTGTTCAATATATACGCTCCCCCCCGATTCCATTAACTGAATCGACGGCTTTGGAACTTCAAAAAAGGGAATGGGATCTTTCGACCGGAAGGTGATGATATCCTGTCCGGGGCTCCGGCCGGCGCCGTTTGAAGGCTCCTCCTGCCGGATAAATTCAACGGGATCGTAGAGGCTCGAATCCTCCCCGGATTTGTCCACGATCGTCAGTTGATCCCGGTTCCGGATCCTGCTGGTTTTATTGACTACCAGGTATTTCCAGAAACTCTCCCGGCGCCTGAAATCCAGCGAATATTCCTGAATCCCTTCATACAGTTCTCCGCCATCCGTGCCGCAGGTCAGCTCCAGGAACCCCACCAGCAGGTTTCCGCCCGGGCGGCCGCTTTCTGCGATTGCCGGATCGTCTGCATCGATCAGTGTGTGACGGAGCCGTTCGGGATCCTCCGGGTCCTCCGAATGGTTTTCGGGTTTGTTTTGGAACAGAAGACGTTTCGAAGAGCTGTACCTGACAGACGGGGATTCATCCAGATCGGTGATCGTCTGGAACAGGGCCGGATTGCGGACGGTAATGGCAAACCGGAGCTTCAGTTCATCAAGACGAACCAACGGCATTGTTTCATCTTCGCCGGCACGGTATAAAACCGTGATGCCCGCAGGCAAGGGTTTCACAAGCATCTGCCCTCCCTTCAGTTTTTTGAGCGAAGCGGGAGTCGAGTCAAGTCCGATCCCGTCCGGGTACCCGTCCGAATAATAATCGTGACGGATCCGAATGTTAAAAAGCCGGCGGTAGTTGATAAACATTACGATTTCTTCCCGGTTTGAATTCCTATTTTTTCTATCGGCTTGCCGGAATCCAGGATGGCAGACTCCTGGAATCTCACAAGGCGTATTTTGTAGAGCACCGACGGCAGGTAATGGGTGCCGACGACGGACCAAAAATTATAGAGCTGCTCGAAATCATACGAAAAAAGTTCGACGATAAGCCGTTTGATCCTGGAGTCAAAATCAGACATGGAAGGGGAGTTATCAGAAGTAAACACGTTTTTAGCCTGGAAAAAAGAGATCACATAGGAGAGTTGCTTGAGGCCTTCCGAATAGTCGGCAGTAGAATCAGAACTGTTCCCCTGAAAGTAGGCTGAAATCAGGATATAGAGATTCAGCTTGATTTCGGGATTACGTTTGTTCAGGTTGCCCTCTCCGTTAACCTGAATGGCTTTTTGTTCCTTGAAAATTCGTTCCTCTTCAATATTGATCAGAGACATCCCGAGGGAATTTTCCGGGATGACCACGCCTTCGTCGGTGGCTACATTGGTCAAATAGATTTTGTGGTCGCCAGACTCAGATGTACCGGTCCGTAACTTCAGGTATTCATTTAATTCGTGTGTAAGAAATTCCAGTGAAGAATCCAACATAACAACGATTGTTTGGGGTGAAACTAAATCAGTGTATCAATTGCTATCAAATCATTGAAGGAATCTATCTTATACTTCCTTTTGTCCGCTACCTAACAGAAAGAAATATGTCCTCTTGTTAAACGTGTTGATGCACTTAATCTACAATTTGGTCACAATTGATTTACTTTTTCCGCCTAATCTTGACCGGATATTTGAAACCCGGCTAATAATATTATATAACAAGCAATATAAATTATATCACTACCTAACTTTACTTGATAATTTTTCTACCTGATTTTCCAAATCGAGAAGTCTTATTAAATTCTTCAAACTTACGGTTCAGTTGTTCTTCCCCGAAACGTTTTATACAACTAGGGGAGCATCCCAAGTGGTAGTTTACAAACTTATTCAATGCGATCTCGTCGTTTATACCATGTGACCTGGCAATTTCAAAATTCGACATCACGTTCTTACGTAACTGCATCGATATACTTTTGAGCCGGATATAGGTCAGGATGTTGATCGGGCGTACTTCGTATTGACGCATAAACGAACGGGCAAACTTTTTAGGACATGTATATCCCATGAGTTTAGCCCAATCTTCCACCCGAGCCGTTTGAGACAAGTTGGCTTCAAGTTCTTCAATTGCATTCGATATTTCATGATTATAGGTATTCATTAGCCTTTACTTTTTTAGTTAGTAAGTTTTATGCTAATGGAGAAATGAGCAGCTGTAGAATATTATTTGAGAAGCAAATCTGAAGACCCTGATCTATCTACAAACAAGAGTTAAACAGATCAACTTTGTTACAAAAAAAGAATTTCTAGATCAGGAATTAGTGATGAAACTTCTCATATAGCCAAGTTCTGAAGTTTGATTAAATCCCGGATAAAATCAAATGTGAAAAAAGTCCTTATATCAAAGTAACTTGTGCGTGCGCTTCGCATCCCGCATTAAAAACTTGCTTCAACCTCAACTTTCACCAGGTCATCGAACAGCGCATCGTATTCGCGGATTTTCCGGGTCCAGTCGAGGTGTTTATTGATGTTCTGCAGCGAGGCTTTCGGCAGCGGCTTGGTTTGGCCGGTCAGCAGGTTTTTCATGTGCAGGAAAAGCTGGTCTTCGTTTTCATAAAGCACCGGGGCGTGCAGCAGCGGCTGATGCAGCGGCTTCGGGATCAGTTCCGGGTAGTGCAGCCGTTTGGGCACCAGCGGGTGGCAACCGCAGTAGATCGCCTCCATCAGGGCCACGCAGAAAAACTCATAGGTCGCCGTAGAGACCACGATATCCCCGGAATGAAGCAGTTTGCTGTATTTTTCGGCATCCTCCACATAGCCGAAGTGCGTGATCTGATCGCCGAACCGGCGCCACGCTTTCTCGAACTCCTCCGGTTTGGTGTGCTTGGAGTCGCCGGCCAGGATCAGGTCGAACTCCAGGTCGATGTCGTTGAGCCGGTTCAACACCCGGAAAAACATGGCCGGGTTGCGGTCGAACTGCCACCGCTGGTTCCAGACGATCACCGGACGCTCGTTCTCCTTGCGGGTATCGGGATGCCGGTCAAAATACTTCAGGTCCAGCCCGGGGTACATCACAATGCTTTTATTTCGGATCTGCTCGATCGTGCGCAGGTGCTTGTCATCGGGATAATTCTCCAGGAACCCCGGCAGGGCATTCATAAAATCATCCAGGTGAAATTGGGAGGAAAACAGCAGCCGGTCGGCCACCAGCATGCTCAGGTAGTTGATGTAGCAGTAAGTCAGGTCCCGCTCCTCGCCTTCTGGAAGCGGCTGGGTGAGCTGATTCTCATGCATATACATCACCTTGGGGGTGTGTGCAAAACGCGGGTTGGTCAGCGACAGGAACGCCGGCAGATTCGTCATGCTGCTGATCAGCAGCAGATCGATCTCCTCCTCCACGTGGCTCGTCAGCTCGGCCAGCGTCACCGAATCGCCGTGCATCCGCCATTTCCAGCCCTTGTAGTTAAGTTTGATCGGAATGATCTCATGCCGTGAGTGCTTCCGGAGGCCTTCCAGAAACGCCTTGTGTGATCCGCTGTTAAATGGTTCCACTGCCAGTATATTCATAACCTCAATGATACGCATTTGACGCGGCAATGGGAACAATCAGTTAAACCTGCGCCCGATCTCATCCATCGACATATAGACAAGCGTCGGTTTGCGGAGGGGGTCGATGTAGGGTTCATCGCAGGCAAAGAGCTGGTCGATCAGCGTTTCCATCTCGACCGCCGAAAGCCGCTTGCCTCGTGGAATGGCCGTGCGCGAAGCGAAGGCGATGGCGACCTTCTTGCGGGCATCGAGCTTCAGGGTCCGGTCGTATTCGCGGTACTGCTGGAGCATCTCACGCAGCACTTTCTGCTCATCGCCGATATCGATGTCGGCCGGCACCCCGTTGATGATCGCCGCATTGCCGCTCAGCAGCTCAATGCTGAACCCCATCCGCTGGATGATGGGCAGGAGCTCTTTGAGCAGCGAAAAATCGGTTGCTGAAAACTCCGTCGTCTGGGCAAACAGCAGCTGTTGGGTGCCGGGAAGCGCCTCTTCAGTTGCGCTCAGCGTTTTTTCATAGATAATCCGCATATGCGCCCGGTACTGATCGATCACACACAGCCCACTGCGGGTCTGCGTGAGAATATACCGTTCGTGAAGCTGCCAGAACCCCTGCTCCCGGTCGCGGGTGATCTCGGCCTTGCGCTGCTGCTCGGCTTCCGGCGTCTCCTCCTGCTCGTACAGGCGCCGGCCCATTTCGGCCCCGTCAAAACCGCGCTTGTCGAAGTTGATCCGGGAAGGGATCTGCATCTCCCCTTTGTTATCGGACTCCCGAAACCCGCTTATATTCTGAAACGAGGTATCGAAATCGCTCCGGCCGGTACCCGGGGAAGCATCCACATCAGGCACCATCAGGTAGTGGTTGAGCGCTTTTTTGACGACCGACTTGGTCAGCTGGATGATGCTTCGCTCGTCGTCAAATTTGATCTCCAGTTTGGCCGGATGCACATTCACATCCACTTTTTCGGGATCCAGCTCCAGGAAGAGGGCAAAAAACGGGTATTCCCGCTCGCCGGTCCAATTGTCGTAGATGCCCAGGATGATATGGGTGAGAAAGCGGTGCTGCACCGGCCGGCCATTGACAAAGATGAACTGTTCGCCCCGGCTCTTTTTGGTCACTTTCGGGTCGCCAAGCAGACCGCTGATCTTCACATAACTGGTATCCTCTTCGAATTCGATCAGGCTCGACCGGTACTGCTTGCCGAAAATCTCGACCACCCGCTGCTTGAGGTCTGAGGGTGGCAGCCGGTAGATGTCATCGGTATCGGCGATCACTTCAAAACCGATCTCGGTGTGGGCCAGCGCCGCGTTGTGGATCGTCCGCAGAATATGGCGGAACTCGGTGGCATCGGTCTTCAGAAACTGTCGCCGGGCCGGCACGTTGTAGAACAGGTTGCGGACGGCTACCGACGTACCGTTGTCGGTTGCTACCGGCTCGAATTTCTTCTCCTCGCCGCCGTGGATCTCATAGAGATGGCCGGTGGCATCTTCATAGCGTTTTGATTTCACCTCCACCTGCGAGATGCTGGCGATCGAAGCCATCGCCTCCCCGCGAAACCCGAGTGTGCGGATCCGGAACAGATCGTCGATATCCTGGATTTTGGAGGTGGCGTGCTGCAAAAAACAGGGCCTGAGGTCTTCCGGGCCCATCCCCGAGCCGTTGTCGATCACCTGGATCAGGGTTCGGCCCGCATTTTGAACAATCACTTTGATTTGATCGGCGCCGGCATCGACGGCATTGTCAACCAGTTCCTTTACGACTGATCCCGGACGCTGGATGACTTCACCGGCCGCAATCTTGTTGGCCAGTTCCGGGGGCATGCTTTTGATGATGGAATTCCCCGTTTCAATCTGTTCACTCAAGAGCTGATAACTGTCTTTATAAATTTCAGGTTGTGCCAATGAACTACCCCGGGGCAGAGCCATCGGAGTATCAATATGATTTTATGTTCTTATTCTTTCCGACCCCGATTCTGTCCCGATCCCGTCCCGAATGCTTTCGGGATCGGGACGGGATCGGGACGGAGTCGGGGAATTTAATCAACTTAGAATTATAGGATCGAAATAATATAGACGACCATAAAAAGCAGAAACGCGTAGATCAGCACTTTGGTACCCTGCCGGTTGGGCCGGCGGGTTTTGCTCTGGATACGGATTCGATCTTTTTTCTTCTCTTCCTCCTTCGGGTCGTAATACCGCAAAGGCAAGTCGAATTTCTTCGGTTTCGGACGATGCCCGAACATTGGCTTAAGCATGACGGCACCTCATCAATATTAATGGAATATGTAATTAATGGTATATGTAACGGTCTGTACAATTATAACGACTCACATCGAATATACATATTCATCTGATCAAATTCATTTACAGGATCACTGGTAGTGGCACCGAAATGCCGGAGTGCTATCACGTATGAATCTCGAATTTTTGTTCAATTGCTTTATTACAAGATGCAAGTTGAGCGAAGCGCACATTTTTTCCCCACGAAGTGAAATCCCGATCCGGGAATGCTGTTTCGTGGTATTGAATGAACTACCGGATTATTTCTGGTATTCTTGGTTAGATGTTTTTTAACGAGATACAAGATACAGGATGCAAGATAAGCAATCCTGTATCTTGTATCCTGTATCTTGTATCTTACCAAAAAAGCACCATACCGACATACCAATCCAAACCAGAAGCATACTCCAACTCCCCGATTCCACATCCTGTATCTTGTATCTTGATTAAAAAGCACCCAAACAGTAATTATAGAAAAAAACCAGATACGCAATCCATCATACCGATACCTCATCTCGTATCATGATTCTTGATCATAAATTCCGTATCATAAACCAAAATTTTAATAACCTTTAAACCTGCTAGAGACATGAGTTTTGAAAAATTGAAGCGACCTGAAAGCGGAACCGTTATCAAGAAAAATGCAGACGGCTCCCTGAACGTGGGAGACGACCCGATCATCCCGTTTATTGAAGGCGACGGGATTGGTATTGACATCACCCCCGCCATGAAGAATGTGATCAACAGCGCCGTCAAAAAAGCCTACGGCGGAAAGAAAAAGATTAACTGGCTGGAAGTCTATGCCGGAGAAAAAGCCAACGAGAAATATGATGGCGACTGGCTGCCGGCCGATACGCTAAAAGCCTTTGAAGAGTACCTGGTGGGCATCAAAGGGCCCCTGACCACCCCGGTCGGCGAGGGATTTCGCTCGTTGAACGTTGCCATCCGTCAGAAGATGGATCTCTACGCCTGCGTGCGGCCGGTCAAATTCTACCAGGGCACACCAAGCCCGGTCAGGCAGCCCGAACTGACCGACATGGTGATCTTCCGTGAGAATACCGAAGATATTTACGCCGGCATCGAATACCAGACCGGCACACCCGAGAACAAAAAACTCCTCGATTTTCTCATCGACGATCTGGGCGTCACGAACATCCGGTTTCCCAAGACGTCATCGCTCGGCATCAAGCCGATCTCCATCGAAGGAACCAAACGGCTGGTTCGATCCGCCATCAACTACGCCATCGACCAGGGCCGCAAGAGTGTGACACTTGTCCATAAAGGCAATATCATGAAATTCACCGAAGGAAGCTTCAAAAGCTGGGGATATGAACTGGCCAAGGAAGAGTTCGGCGGCAAGGAGATCGACGGCGGCCCCTGGTGCAAGCTGCCCAACGGCATTATCATCAAAGATGTGATTGCTGATGCATTCCTTCAGCAGATTCTGACGCGCCCGGCCGAATACGACGTCATCGCCACCATGAACCTGAACGGTGATTATATTTCTGATGCGCTGGCGGCCTGTGTCGGCGGCATCGGGATTGCCCCGGGAGCCAACATCAACTACGAATCGGGCATCGCCGTTTTTGAGGCCACCCATGGCACGGCGCCCAAATATACCGGCCAGGACAAGGTGAACCCCGGCTCGCTGATTCTCTCCGGTGTAATGATGCTTCGCTACATGGGCTGGAATGAAGCGGCTGATCTGATCGAAAAAGGCCTGGAAGCAGCCATCAGCAAGAAACGGGTCACCTACGACTTTGAACGTCTGATGGAGGGTGCCACCCTGCTGAAATGCTCGGAGTTCGGCGAGGAGATCGTGGGTAATATGTAAAGTTGCAGCCCGCCTGCCGACAGGATAAATTGACGAACGAGTGGGTGTTTGCTGGAATTGGCAGATTTGAGGGGGCGATTGTGATGTGGCGGATCCTTTTCAGATCGCTCGTGCCAAAACCATCGAACACCCCTTCCCGAATCGGGATAACGCTGAACGCGTCACAACTATCTCCCCTGAGGGGAGATAAATGAAGTGCGTTCAGCACTTCATTTTGAGGGGTGTTCGTAAATTCAGCACTACTTCACTGATTCAACTAATTCAGCACTGCACCTACACAAATCCAGCCCTACCAGTTGCTGAGCGACTCGGACTGAAGCATCCGGTTCCAGATACCGGAATAGTCGGATAGTTTCTCGCCGAGCTCGTCGAGGACATCCGTGGAGGAGGTTTCAACTTTGACCACCACGAACAGCGATCCGTCATCGTCTTCAAAATTATCGGTTTCCACTGATACATCAGGGAAATCAAGCGATGTGATCGCATTGCGCAGCTGCAGGATGAATTCCCGGTCGGCAGCCTCATCGTGCTCTTCGGCAACCTCTGTCCGGGCTTCCTCGAGTTGGTCATCGACCCAGATCCGCAAATTGGAACCGGCCTGGCTGAGGGCATTGTCATAGGCCCACTCCACATCGGAGCCGAGCGATTTGGCATAGCCGGTCAGTACCCCATCGGATGCCTCGCCAAGTTTGTCGATTTTATACCAGTCCGGAAACAGGGCTTCATCCACCAACATTTCCTCTTCAGACAGCTCATCCGGGTCTGCATCGTCAACCGTCTCTTCGGGCGTTGCACACGAGATGAGTATTAATAAAAGCGGTAGCAAACAGACAAGTGTACGTAGCATGGGATATTCGTTTATCATTTGCATCGAGGAATATTTAATTCGAAGACCATTCGTGTCAAAGACGATTCATATCGAAAACCCATCGAAACCACCGTTGGCAGCATCCGGCTTATCTGTTCAGCACAAAATAAGCGGTGACCGCGTTCGGTGTCCGCGTCTTTAACGAAACCGACCCGTCGGATTGCATACTCTTATTTATTCTCCGTTCCAGCTCCCGGAGTGATCGAACGGGCTCATCATCAACCTCAAGTATTTGGTATTCGGCCCGCAGCCCCCGGTTCCAGGCTTCCGTCTCCCGGTTGACCGAGCGAACGATAAGTTCATAGCTGTCATCACCGGACAGTCCGGGAATGGCCTGAACCGAAAAACCAAGGTCAAAACTCTGCTCTTCAATACCGTAATCCTCCGGACGCTCCTCGAAAAACTGCTCCGGTTCAACGGGCTCTTCATCAAAATCGAGGATCTCCGGCTCGGGCACTTGCATCTCACGCAGTTTAACATCCTTTTCCAGTCTCTCCCCTTTTCTCCAGATGGTAAGGGTTACAACATCCTCCGGCCGGTACATGGCCACTTTTTCCTGCAGCTGATTCGCTTCGTTAACATTTTTTCCGTTCACCGCGAGGACCACATCATTGCGGCGGATTCCCGCTTCAAAAGCGGCTCCGTCTGATTGTGCATTTACAATCAGAACCCCTTCAATGGTTTCCATATCCAGGTCCCTGGCAATTGGATGGGTAACCGACTCGATGCTCACGCCAAGCATCCCGCGGCGCACTTCACCAAATTCAATCAGGTCACCGGCTACTTTCAGCGCCAGGTTGCTGGGGACGGCAAATCCATAGCCCTGGTAATTGCCGCTCTGGGTGGCAATGGCTGTGTTGATGCCGATCAGTTCGCCGCTGGTGTTCACCAGTGCCCCGCCGCTGTTGCCACGGTTGATTGCCGCATCCGTCTGAATGAAGCTCTCTATACTCATCGCATCATTGATAATTTGTACGTCCCGGCTGAGGGCGCTGACAATGCCCGCGGTAACCGTTGAACGCAGCCGGAACGGGTTACCGATGGCCAAAACCCACTCTCCCACGTCAATATGGTCTGAATTACCGACAACCGTAGTCTTAAGATTTTCCGCATTGATTTTAAGGACAGCCAGGTCGGTGCTCGGGTCAGCCCCCACGATCCGGGCCGGGTAGGATCGCTTGTCACTCAGCGTTACATTGATGCCATCACCTACCGCATCCTGGATCACATGGTTATTCGTAAGGATATAGCCGTCGCTCGATATAATCACCCCGGAGCCGACCGTTCTTGCACGCCGCGGCAGAAACCGGTCCCAGATACCGTTATCCCGGGATTCTTCCTCAACACCGCGTCCCTGCACCTGTACGGTGGTTTCCAGGTAGACAACCGCCGGTGTGACTTCCTGGGCAATTTTCTGGAACAGAAACCGGGTATCCATTTCCGCCAGATCCTCCTGGTTGATAAACGGCTGGGAACTGCGCTGGATTTCGGTGACTCTGACTTCGGCAAAATCATTCCCCCAGGAATCGGGACGAACCATTGAGATGAGGATGCCGATCAATATTCCAATCAGGACCAGCAAGGTTCCGGTTAGTGCGATATCTCTTTTTTTCATAATAAGTCCTTCAGAATTTGATCAAAAATGGCATCCGACCTACGGGGCCTGATTCCTTCCAGATGATAACGAAAGTATTTATCCAAATGGTCTATCAGGCTGCTAAGTTCATTTTTATTTAATTCTTTTGCAAGAATTGACATTTTCCTCGATTCTGCACAATGTATCAAAAAATGGAGTTGATTCCGTGTCAGTTGTATGGAATTTGTATTTGCAGCTTCCCCGGATAACGTGCCATCCTGGATGTTCAGATAACCGGATCCAGCTTCAGGGTCAATTTCCTGAATCTGAAGCTCCAGTCCAAGTAAAAATGCGAGCCGGACCTGTAAATATGGAAAAATTTTCCGGCTCACCTGTTCTTGTACATCCAGCCAGACCAAAAAGTTTCGTGTAAAATCAAACACCGGTTCATTGACCTCCCCTTCATGCACCAGCTGGGCGATCAGTTCCAGGGCGCTGGTGGAGAGTGCCATCTTTTCCATATCCACACTGAGGCTGCCGAGCTGTTCGGCGTGTGAGGCCTCCGAGAGCGTCTGCACATCCCGGGAGGCTTTGTAATAATAGACGGCGCTCAGCACCCGTCCCGGTTCAATCAGTCCCACAAACTTGCTCTTCGGCTTGCGGGCGCCTTTGGCTATGACCGCCATTTTCCCGTGCTCGCGGCTCAATACCGTCGCAATGCGGCTCGACTCACTGAAATCGACGGTTCGCAATACGATGATTTCGGTTTTGGTTATCACGGTTTCGGATTAATGTTTGTATGTGGTTTATTAGTATTGAGTATTGAGTATTGAGTACGGGTGTCGAGTATGGGGTATGGAGCCATTTCCCCTTGAGGGGAAAAGGCGGAGCGAAGCGACGCCAAGGGGTGTTCGCTGATATTGGCACCGGTGCAAATTCACTACTCACTACTTACCGTACTCAATACTCCCAAACTAAAACCGTATCCAGTCCCGGTCCTCAAGCAGCTGCACCATCGCAGGCAGGAACGTCAGGGCCGTGAACAGGGTCATACCGATACCAGCCACGGCCATCACGCCGATCGACTGAAGGCCGGGGTGAACGGTAAAGAGCAGTCCGGCAAAACCGGTCATGGTCGTCAGCGAGCCGATCGTGATATGCTGGCCGGTGCTCGAGAGCACATCCCACATGCTGTTTTTGCCTTCATCGCGATACCTGTGGGCGATGTGAACACCGTTGTCGCAGCCGATCCCGAGAATCGCAGGCAGCACGACCAGGTTATAGAAATTGAATTTCAACCCAAACAGCAGCATGATGCCGAACAGGAAGATGAACCCGATGATCAGGGGTATCATCGCCATCAGCGTCCACCGGAACGAACGGAAGGAGTAGAGCATGAAGAAGAATACGATCAAAAAGGTGGCTATGACCATATACGGACTCTCGGCAATCATCAGATCCAGCATCTCGGCAGCCACGATTGAGGTGCTGCTGGCGTAGTAAACCGTACCGTCGTCCAGCTCAACCTCGCCGATCTCATTTTTAAATGCAATGGAATTGCGCCCGTCCGACAACCCCGCAGACGGATAGATAATGACAAACCGCCCGAGCTCTCCGTCGCGCGTCAGAAACCGGTTCAGCAGGAAGTCGGGGATCTGATCCAGCGTCATCGGCTCGGTCGTCTGAGAGGCTCTCCGCAACAGATCTAGGTTTTCATCCTCCTGGTCAACCAGGAACGGGTTCTGCAGCAGCCGCCGGATCTCGTTGATATGCAACAGCTTGACGTGCGCTATCTCTTCATAGGGCGGAAACCGCTCCTGCAGGGCCTCCACATCGGAAATCATCGTTTCCTCCGGATTGCGCTGCTTCTTCTCGCGCAGGATATCGACGATCTCGAACACATGCTCATCACTGTCGGCTATGATATAGGCCGGATTCCGCCGCTGGGCCTCATTCACGCCCCGGGTAAACTCGCGAAACTCCTCGTATTCGGCAAACTCGGGCTCCAGCTTGCCGAATTCATATTCAAACTCCAGGCTGGTAACATTAAACAACACCACGGCCGAAATCAGCAGACTGACTGACACAATGGCCGTCGAGAACGGGTAGCGCCTGATCAGGGCTTTTCTGCCGTTCTCCTCCGAGCGTTCGGTCAGCAGGATCCATTTCATTTTTTCAAACAGTGTCAGCAGCGACGGCATCACAAAAAGCATGCAGAACAGGGCCAGCAGGATGCCGGTGCCGGCGATAAACCCGAATTCTGAAAATCCACGGAAATCAGCAAAAATCAGTACATACAGTGCCGAAGCTGTGGTGACCGCACTGACGATGATGGCCGCCCCGGTGCGCTCGTATGCGTTTAACAGGGCATCAAGGATGTCCTGGCCATCCGACCTCATTTCAATGTACCGTGCGAAATAATGGATCCCATAATCGATCCCGAGGCCGAACAGGATTACAAACAGTACCGATGTCATGGTATTGAGCGTTCCAAGCACCAGGTAGGCTATACCGAACGTCCATGCCAGGCTGATCAGCAGGGGAATCCCGATCACCAGAATCGGAACCGGGGCACGCCGCAGATGCCCCCAGAAACTGTGTTTGATATTCTCCCGTATGCCTCTTCTGTAGTTCAAATACTTTTTCAGAAAAAAGTAAAACATCACCAGCAGGATCACCCCGGAAATACCGGTGGCAAAACTGCTGTAAACATCATCCATAATCGATTCTAGTTCATCGAGATGCCTTTTCAGGCGCCCCCCGAATTTCACTTCCGTATCGGGGTGATAGGAAGCCAGGTCGATCGTGGCAATCATGTCTCCATAAGCATCAAACAGATCCTCGAGGAACCCGATATCGCTCTGCGATCCGGTCGGGTACATCTGCAGAACCATCAGGGTGCTGTCTTCGCTGACCGGGTATTCGGACGGGATGATCTCATCGTAGGTCTGCTGGAATCGCTCCATATCGCGCGGCTCTTCCTCCTCATCATCCTCTTCCATCAGATCAAAATAGAACGGGTCCACCTCCTCGCGGGCCGTCCGGATCTCATCCTCCAGAAAATCGATGATTTCGAGCAGTTCCGTCTCGGTGGCCAGGTAGAGGGCATTGTCCTGGAGCTCTTCGGTATCGCGACGGAATTCCACCCGGCTGATGAAGGGGCGGTTGCGGCGCTCATCGAAGAGTTCCAGGCTCTTTTCGATCAGATCTTCGGCAAGCTGCCTGTTGGCCTCGAAGCTCGGGGAACGGACGGCCACCTGCATCACGGTTTCACCACCGACTGTCTGCTGAAGCTGCCGCAGGGACTGCACATGGGGATTGGTATCGGGCAGCAGACTGGCAATATCGGTATCAATCTGCAGTTTCAAGGCAAAATGGCCGGCGACAACGGCAAGAACCACTGCTGTGAGAAGCACGATTACCGGGTGCCTGTAATTAAATTTAACAAGTGGTCGTAGCGCGTACAGTAGCTTTTGCATAAAGATGTTGTTCTAAAACCGGCAAGTTACAATGATAAGAATTTAATCTGTAAATCCTGACCATCATTGTGCAATTCACTGACTCAGGCAGGTAAAAATTTGTGTTGCCGGTATTGCATTCTCATGAGCCTTCCGGTACATCATCAACACTCAGGTTTGACGCAAATGGCAAATGGTACACCGCCGTTGTCTCCGTAAAACGTACTGAAGCTCATGTCTCTGTTCCCTGAACCTGCCCCATCGCAGGCTGAGCAATCCAATGAACCGATACCTGCACTAGCTATTGGATGCGATCAGCCTGTTGCATATTACGCTCAATCAAATCAGCCCATGAAATTTTCCTGCGGGCCAGCCGGCTCTTGGATTCTAACCAGCACATCTACCGGAGTCGTTATGGTAGTGACTAATTTATTACGGTGATAATTTTTAATTTAAACTTCAACGAATTCAATGCTCCAATCGTGCCTGCAAATCCTCAAAAAGTTTGCTGCTGACCGACTGCCAGTTCGCTTCTTCAACCACCCGGCGCCTGCCTTCATTCCCGAGCCGGTCACGCAGCTCTGAATGAGTCAAAAGCTCAATGATTCGTTCGGCCAGAAGCCCGGAATCGCCTTCCGGGACGATAAAGCCGGTTGCCCCATGTTTGATGGCTGACGGGATACCGCCCGAATCGGATCCGATGACCGGCAGCCCGCAGGCATTGGCCTCCAGGAATACGATCCCGAAGCCTTCCACATCCGGAGGTTGGGTTCTCGAGGGCATCACAAAAAGATCCCCTGCATTGTAATAGGCGTTCAGTTCCTCATACGGCACCCGGCCGGTAAAGGTTACGTTGCCGGCGAGTCCATTTTTCCGGATGATCGATTCGAGCCTTTGCCTGTCCTCACCCTCGCCAACAACCAGGTAATGCGCCTCCGGGACCTTTTTCAGCACTTTTTCGAGCGATTCCAGCACCGTATCCAATCCCTTTCTTTCCACAAGCCGGGTGATGGTGAGGATCACCTTTTTTGAGCCCAGCCCGAGTTTTTGTTTCAATCCGGACGCATCATCCGGGTAAAACTGCTGCGGGTCGGTGCCGTTGATGACCACCGTGATCTTCGAGGCCTCGACACCCAGCTCCATCAGAGACCGGGCCGTATAGTCGCTGACCGGGTAGAAATGATCCACCTGCTGCAGGACCCTGTTGCGGTAGGCCGTAAACAGTCTGCCCAGTCCGGGTACGGCTGCAAACGGGTTGAACAGCAGCTCCCGGATGTGTGCGGCCACAAACACCTGTTTGATCAGCCCCCGGTTCCGCGCGCGGATGCCGGCGGCCGCTGTCTGCCATTGAGAGTGGAACGTGGCATCGACCGGGTGTTCTTTCAGCCGGCGATTGAGGTTCCTCAGGAGTGATACAATGAGCAGATCATTGCGGATTTTCAGCCTGATTACGGGAAACCCGAGCGTGTTGTCTATTGCGGCGGCGTCGGGATGATCCGGGCAAATCACCCCGAACCGGTCACATTTTCCGGCAAGAACCCTTGCATGGCAGAGGGAATACGTTTGTATGCCGCCGGTCTCGGGCGGGAAATCCTGGGTGATCATCATCAGTTTCATGCAAAAGGAATCGGTGGAAATTTGCTTTATATTTAGCGTTCAAAAATAACGCATTGCGGCAAGCTCTAAAACATGAACTTCCGGAGCATTCTCCAGAGGACGAAACAATTTTTCAGTACACCTGCCGGCAAGAAGATGTTGACCTGGTCTCAGCGCCTTTTTTTGTTGGCGATTCTGATCTGGCTCATCTATCAGCTGACGGAGATCGGATGGGGACGGGTCTGGAATGATCTGCCCACGCAGTTTGCCTTCTACCTGCTTTTTGTGCTGATGTACTTCCAGCTTCCCCTCTTCGAGGTGCTCATTTACCGGGTGAGCTGGGCCTTCAATTCGCTGAAGTCCATCCCCATTTTCCTGTTGAAGCGGGTCTACAACTCGGATCTGCTGGGTTATTCGGGAGAAGTCTATTTTTACATGTGGGCGCGCAAGCATTTGTCGCTGGGTGATCGAGACATATTTATGATCATCAAGGACAACAACATCATCTCCTCCATCGCCTCCACCATTGTGGCCTTCGCGCTGCTGTCGGTATTCCTGTTCACCGGGCAGATTGTCATCCTCGAGCAGATTGTTGATCAGAACCAGGCCTATTTTTGGGGCGGCATCCTCATCACGGCGCTGATCGCATTTCTATTTATCAGGTTCCGCCGGTTTGTGATCACCATGGCGATGAGAAATGCCTACAAGATCTTCGGCATCCAGATGTTCCGCCTCACGCTCCTGCACACGATGAATGTGCTGATGTACTACGTGGTGATTCCGGATGCGCCTCTGCACGTCTGGTTTACCCTGATATCGGTGGAGATCATCCTCTCGAGAATTCCGTTTCTGCCCAACCGGGACCTGATATTTGTCGGTTTGAGCATCGGGCTGGCCGAGGGGCTGATGATGTCGGAGAGCGAGATTGCCGGGCTGATGGTCGCCCGCGCCGCCCTCGGAAAACTCTTCGGGCTGCTCTCCTTCGGCATCGCCAACCTGGCCAAAAAAAGCTCGGTTGTGCCGGTTTTGGATGAGGATCATTTGAACAATAGAACAATAGAACAGGGGAACAGGGGAACAGGGGAACAGAGGAACAGGGGAACAGAGGAACAGGGGAACAGGGGAACAGAGGAACAGGGGAACAGGGGAACAGGGGAATATTGAATATTGA
>SKRC01000079.1 GCA_007118695.1 Balneolaceae bacterium
AAAGTCAGGATTCCCGGGATTGCAATTGCACAGTCAATTGTTAAATTCTGATCTCCCATTCGAATCAGTGTGATTGATAACAGGAATTGATCATCAATAATAGGTCAATATTGGAGTAGATGTAGACCCATTGATTTATTAAAGTTACATTTGACTCTATTATCCATATAAAGCCAAAAAGGTTATGTACACATTCAGAATTCATCACCTCATCGCCATGTTATCTGTTGCAATCATACTAATATCGGCATGTGGCCAGTCGAACGAAACCACTTCATCAGAAGCAGAACCGTTTTTTGAAATTCAGCAATTATTCTATGAAGAACGATTTCCCAATGTTGCAGTAGCTATTGATGGTTCTGTTATTGCCACCTTTGGAGGCATCAGCCGTCCTGCTCTGGGACATCTCAAAGTCCGTCGCAGTGTGGACGGAGGTCAGACCTGGGAAGAGACAAAAATTCTGCATGACTCCATTCAATGGCATGGCGGCGGAACCATAGTGGATGAAGAAAGCGGAGATATTCTGATTTTTGCCGAAACTCCACCTTTCACGGATAAACACCCTGCCGGAGAACTCGTGGTTTTCAGAAGCAGTGACAATAGCGAAACCTGGGAAGAGGAGGAAGTGACTGTTCATGCCGACTCAAAAGGAAATATTCCTTCCATGCATATCAACGAAAGAGGGATAACTTTGCAACACGGACCTCACACCGGCAGATTATTGAGAGCCACGAGAGTGTTTGCAGGCGGCAACGAGCAGGAACACTGGCCAGACCATTATTCAAATGCCATGTACAGTGACGACGGTGGAAAAACGTGGTACACAAGTGAACCGTTTCCAGCTTATGGAACGGGTGAGGCCGCACTTGAAGAACTCTCTGACGGCTCCATCTATTACAATTCCCGCCGGCATTTATCAACTGATGGATTAAATCCACGCATGCGGCATATTGCCTGGAGCTACGATGGAGGTCAAACTTGGGAAGACCTATCGGTTAGTGACATACTGCCCGATGGCTCACAGCACCGAGATTACGGTCTGATGGCCGGACTTGTCCGCCTGCCGATAGAGGGACACGATATCATGATTTATAGCAATATTGACTCCGACGAAGGACGTGTACGGGGTACTGTATGGGCCAGTTTCGACGGTGGACAAACCTGGCCTGTCAGTCGTATGGTTGATGAAGGAAATTTCGCCTACTCATCGCTTGCTGCCGGAAGACCCGGAACAGCAAGTGAAGGGATGATTTATCTTCTGTATGAAGGTCAGTCAGGAGCAAATATGGCACGATTTAATCTTGAGTGGGTCACTGAGGGAAAAGACTGGAGAGCGTTCATCGATGAGTAGAGACATACTTCCCGTCGTTTGACAAACTTTCGCAGGTTCATAGCTTGTTATTTTAGTGGTCAAGCTAGGCAAGGAATGGACAAAAAGTGCCATTTTAGTATCTCCCCATGTTTCCTCACTCAACCTTTTCCCCTTCTTTCCAGAATTCCGGCACATGCCTGAGCATATCCCCGGTCATCCGCTCAAGGTCAAAATCCGGCTGCCATCCCCAATCTTTTCTGGCAACGGAGTCGTCGATCGAATCGGGCCAGGACCCGGCGATTTGCTGTCTGTAATCCGGATTGTAATCGATTCGAAATTCCGGGACCCGTTCTTTGATGGAGGCGGCTATCTCTTCCGGTGAAAAACTGATGGCAGAAACGTTATAACTCGTCCTGACCGATATCCGCTCCGAATCTACATTCATTAGTTCAATGGTGGCCTTTACGGCATCACGCATATACATCATGGGCAGTTTTGTATCCTTGTTGAGAAAGCAATTGAATGTCTCCCCATCCAACGCTTTGTGATAAATATCGACTGCGTAATCTGTTGTACCTCCGCCCGGCAGCGACTTGTAACCGATCAACCCCGGATACCGGATGCTGCGTACGTCCACGCCAAACTTGCGATGGAAATATGAACACCACTGCTCGCCGGCCAGCTTGCTGATGCCGTAAACCGTTGCCGGGTTGCAGGCGCTCTCCTGCGGGGTTTTTCTCTTCCTGGCATCCGGGCCAAACACGGCAATGGAACTGGGCCAAAACACTTTTTCCAGTGACCGCTCTTTTGCGATCTTCAGCACATTGAGCAACCCGTCGATATTCAGTTTCCAGGCGAAATCGATATTTTGTTCCGCTTTGGCAGACAACAGTGCCGCCAGGTGATAGACGGTGGACACCTCATATGAATCGATCACCTCTTCCAGCCGGTCCCGGTCCATCACATCGACCTTTTCATAAGGGCCTGAGCCGATATGGTCGTTCGGCCCGGTAATATCGGATGCGATCACATTGTCTTCACCGTGAATCGACCTGAGCTCTGCCGTCAGTTCGCTCCCCAATTGGCCGCATGCACCTGTAATAAGTATCTTCTTCATTTGTATCTGTGAGTCGATTTTACAATATGTTTGTGCACATTTTCAAAACTATTGGACGAATGTAAGACAGTAGGCAGTAGACAATTGACAGTTGACAAACTACCCGACGACTCCCAGCTCTTTGCCCACCGCTGAGAACGCCTCGATGGCCCGGTCCAGGTGCTCTTTATCATGGACAGCTGAAAGCTGAACCCGAATTCTCGCCTGACCTTTCGGTACAACCGGGTAGTAGAATCCGATCACATAAATACCTTTGTCAAGCAGTTTATTGGCAAACTGCTGGGAGACTTTCGCATTATATAGCATGATCGGTACGATTGGATGTTCGCCCGGCTTGATATCAAAACCGGCCTCTGTCATCTGTTTGCGGAAATAGGTGGTATTTTTTTCCAGCTTGTCTCTCAGCTCCGTCGTCTCGCTGATCATGTCCAGCACAGCGATCGATGCTCCGGTGATGGCCGGGGCAAGTGTATTGGAGAAGAGATAAGGCCTTGAGCGCTGCCGCAGCATATCCACAATCTCCTGATGCGCTGCCGTAAATCCACCGGAAGCACCCCCCAGCGCCTTGCCCAGGGTGCCTGTTATGATATCAACGCGGCCCATTACATCGCGGTATTCGTGAACACCGCGGCCGGTCTTCCCCACAAAACCGGTGGAGTGGGCTTCATCCGACATGACCAGTGCGTCATACTTTTCGGCCAGGTCACAGATTTTATCGAGCCGGGCGATGGTCCCATCCATCGAAAATACCCCATCCGTGGCAATGATCCTGGTTCTGGCACCGGAGGCTTCCTTAAGTTTCTCTTCCAGATCATCCATGTCGTTATGTTTGAACACATAACGGGCTGCCTTGCAGAGCCTCACACCATCAATGATGGAAGCGTGGTTCAACTGGTCGGAGATGATGGCATCTTCCGGGCCAAAAAGCGGTTCAAACACACCACCATTGGCATCAAAAGCTGCCGCATACAATATGGCATCATCAGTTCCCAGGTACTCGGCGATTTTTGCTTCCAATTCTTTATGGATGGTCTGGGTGCCGCATATAAACCGGACCGACGACATGCCGTAGCCGTATTTGTCGATGGTATTCCTGGCGGCTTCGATCACTTTCGGATGGGATGAGAGGCCCAGATAGTTGTTTGCACAGAAATTAATAACCTCATCACCACTTGTCGTTTTGATCTCGGCTCCCTGGGGTGTTGTAATCACCCGCTCTTCTTTATACAGGCCATCTTTTTTTATCTGTTCAAGTTCGTCCCGGAGGTTTTTTTTCAGTGATGTGTACATGCAGGTTTATTTTTTCTCCTTAAATAGATTGATGCAAAAAAGTTTGATACAGAAACTGCTTTTGGATAACCGGCGCCCATAAATTAAGCATTTTGACTCACTATATTGGCATGCATCCAATTGTTCAACCCGAATATAATTAAATGAGTATCCGGTTTCTATAACAATACGAAAGAATGGCTTTATCATTTACTGTGAAAAGTGTTGCAAACAGCCATAAATGGGCGTTCTTTATTGTGGATCTTCTCACTTGTTACATCTGCCGGATAGTCATTTATAATTATTCCGTAGAAGCGGTTCCTTTTCATTCTGCCCCTGATGGAATCGAATACGCTCAAATAACGCCAGGCTTTTTTTAACACTCTTCGAGGCCCGTTAATTAGACTCTATATATTGCTGACAAAGCCAAAGCAGGTTTAATGGATTACAATCATTCCAGCTCTCTCAATTCTTCTTTAGTCCACAAACCGGTGCGTTCACTTGTATACTGCCTGATCTGTTCCACATCACTGGCAGTGATCTGTTCTCCCGTTTCGTACCAGCGGGTACGTATATAGTTAACAAGAGTTGCAATCTCCCCGTCTTCCATCCATGAAAAAGGCGCCATTATCCCTCTTTCTCCCCGTTTGCCATGCAAAACGATTCGAATAAATGCCTCATGGGAACCGGCTGCCCATTCGGACTCATTCATCGGCGGAGCCACACCGCCACCAACGTGGCACGAAGAACAATAGCTCTGAAAAATGGACCCACCCTGCCGGTACCATTCTGGTTCCTCTTGTCCTTCGAAAACCGGTTCTTCTTCCTGCACTTCCGCAGCAGCGATATCGTCAGGAGCTCTGTATCCATCTATAATACGTTGCTGCCATTCGGGCAATTCAGCAGTATCGTCTTCAGAAACCCAATTGACTGTAAAATAGACTGAGTCCTGATTCTTTCCGCCATTCTCAAACTGCAATTCGTAACTGATTTTCATCTGAATTACCGAACGGAAGTCATCTATTTCCAAAAAAACCGATCTATTATCATCTGATAGCTTAATATCTGTTATGATGACGGGGTCACGTCCTTCCTGACCGGGTCTTTCCAATGACATTTCAGGAGACCCGTAACGTTCGGAATAGATATACTCCCATCGCTGTGCAGTGTAATTGCTTATTTCCCTGGCACTCACCGGATCGAGAGGGTCGGTAAATTCAATAGTAATTCCATTGGGGTTTGTATGTAATCCGGCAGGTAAATTGGCTGGCTGTCCGGTATAGCGAACACGCATAAATCGGGCGTCTTCAATCTGTTCCGGATCCCATGCAGCTCGCCCCCAGCCTAACATGCCAACCTTATATAACTGACCGTCGGCCGGGTTCATCCGCCCGCGCATCAACCCGGTATTGGTATCAAGTGACATCTGCACAACACCACCCTGCAGCCTATCACCTATCTCTTCCGTCAACAATGCCAGTAACGTACCCTGACCGTATGAACCTAGAATCCAGTGACCTGCCAATGGTCCCCACCGGCTGTCACCGGCATACGTCATGGATCCGGAAGAGTTGTTAATATGACGAGGTATCCAGGCCACTGGAGTTTCGAAATCACCCACCTTGAGGTCCTCACCTCCATGAGGACGATAGCCATGAAAGCCTCCCTGCCGCACTACATCTATACGCTCAACCGGCACCCAGTTTCCTTCCTGATCTGCCGTCAGTATCCGGTCGCCTGGCCCAATGGCCATTGAATTGGATCCCCGGAATCCATTGGCATAAACCTCCCGTGTAGTCCCGTCCGGTGAAACCCGCATCAGGGCACCATGCAGAGGAATATCACCGGGGACACGATTGCCGTTTTTAAAGAAATAAAAATACCCCTGCGAATCCACTTCCAGTCCCAGGCTGTGGGCCATGGGGTAGACGACTCCATCGTTGTTCAAATTTTCATAATAATCAGCTTCGCCGTTACCGTTCAGATCATGCAAGCGGGTAAGCTGGCTGCGTTCGATTACATGGACCTGCTCGTCAACAATCGCAATGCCCATCGGGTAAAACAACCCGGAAGCAAATCGGCTCCAGTGTATATTTTCCAGTGATGCATCGATCCCGGATACAATCCACACATCTCCGTTCCAGGTGGAGACTGCCGCACGTGATCCATCATCAAAAAAATCGAGGCCTGTAAGTCTCATCCGGGAACCCCACGGGTTGTCAAAAGGAATCCCGATGTTGTCGATTACATATGCTGAATCTTCCCCACCGAGCTCTCCGGCAACGGCAATATCTTTTTCCCACCTGGCAGGCCCACCCTCCGTCCACTGTTGTAGATCCGGGACTGCCCAGTCTTTCAGCTGTTGGGGAAATACATCAAACAGCACATCATCCGGGGAGTTCATTTCAAATATCATCACACGGATCGTTCTCATATTTTCTGAAGGCGGAAGATATAATATCACCCGCCCCTGCTCTTCAGTTATTTTTGCTCCTTCCGGTGCATCTGTCAGACGGATTCCAAGTGCACCGTCGCCCGTTTCAAGAACCATAGACCCGTCTTCATCCCTGCGAACAACAGACCATGAATCCTTCTTTTCAAACAGCAGTGCCTGCATTGAACGCCCCGATGCCACTACCTGCAG
>SKRC01000136.1 GCA_007118695.1 Balneolaceae bacterium
TACGTCGTTGTCGTTGGTTGACCCCATGATAACTTGTTGCATCACAGTCTGCATACCATCCCTTTTGAATACAAAATGGTTAAAATCGTAAGCGTGGACCGACTCAAGCGGGACGTAGAGTGCATCTTCAATTGTTTCGATTAAAATGTCATTACTGGTTGTCATGGCCGGACGTAGCGTAGTGTCGGCCTCATTGATTTCGATTTTTACTTCAAAAACCTTGGAGTGCGTATTGGGGCGTTGCTCTCCTATATTGGCAACTGAGGTGACCACTCCTGTGAGCTCCTTATCCCGAATGGCATCCAGGCCGATCTGTACGGTTTGACCGGTTCTGATTTTTTGTATATCCACTTCGTTGACATACGTGAGTGATTCCATAGCACTAAAATCGGGAAGTTCAGCCACAACCGGATCCCATGCACTTATGGTACTGCCGGTTGTGGTTTTGCGCCCCTGCCAATTCCTGGTATAGACCACCATGCCGTTTTCCGGTGCATGGATGGTAAAGTCTTCCATTATCTGTGTTATGCGATCCAAATTGTTTCTCTCCTGGGTAAGAGTCGCTTCAATTTCACGCAGGTTTGCTTCAGCCTGACGCACGCGGGTGTGATAATTCTGTTTTTCCTGGGCGAGTTCCCGTTCCGTTCGTTCCAATTCAATTTGTGTTTGACGCTGAACTGCGGGCGACTCATAAACCGATTGCTCCACGGCTATCTGGCGCTCTTCAAGCTGGAATCGCAAATTCTCCAGGTTATCCCGTGCCTGTGATAATGTGAGTGAGCTGTCTAACTGGGCCTGTTCGAATTGAGATTCAGCCCGCTGGACTTCCAGCTGGGCATTTTGCATCCGGGTCATGATATCCGATCGATCCAGCTCTGCCACAACATCTCCTTTTTGAACAATGGTACCTTCCGGGACAAGGCTCTGAATGGAAAAATTCCAAATTTGAACAGTCTGTCCCCCTCTGGGGCCCCTAATTTGAATGGAATTTTTAGCCTGTAATTCACCGGTGGTAGTCACTTCAACTTTAAATTCTCCTTTTTTGACATCCACAAATAGATCGAGTTGATTTCCGGCGTCACTACCCAGAAAAGCCCATATGGCAATTAAGAAACCGATCGAAAAAACAGAAAAGATTATTTTTTTAATCATAATATATATCTGACGATGAACTCGCCATTTTGGTTTCGTTTTAATTAAACAATCTCTTGCCGAAAACCTCTTGTTTATATATGGCAATGAGAAGGGTGCCTCTTGAAACTTCAAATTGGGGTAAAAAGGGTGCCTCTGTACCCGATCAATTATAAAGATAGTACATTATAAATAAATCGATGAAAAGTTTGTAGTTAATTCTAAAATTTTTTTTGAGTATTCCCTCTGTTCTGGCAATAGAATGAAAACAGGCAAGACTACAGCTGGAGGGTTATAATCGGAGCATCTGCAAGATTCAGCCCGGAATAATATTCAGGGGCAGAATTTCTGAATCTTTCGGGTCTTGCCATAGATAACTACTGACTATGCCGGGGATAACCATATTCAATTAGAATGAAAGCTTGCAAAGCGTGAACTTTGCCAACAGATTAAAGTTTTAGAAGCGGACAATTTTCTTTATATTTATTCATTCTAAATAAGGATAAAATATTAGCCTGAACTGAATGAATCCGACCTTTGGTCAGGCCGGAAACTTTTAATTGTTACGTGAACCTTAAAAACTGTAAAGATACATGAGTGAGACCAAATTATTAGAATCGATGATGGGTGAGGAGTACAAGTATGGATTCACCACCGATGTCGAATATGACGATTTTCCAAAAGGGATCGATGAGGATGTGATACGTCTTCTTTCCAGCATAAAAGATGAACCGGAATGGCTGTTGGATTTCAGACTTAAGGCATTCCGGCGTTGGAAAGAAATGGAAGAGCCTTCCTGGTTTAATGCCACATACAAAAGCCCTGATTTTGAAAACATTCAGTATTACTCATCTCCCAAAGACCGGCCTGAAGTAGAAAGCCTTGATGATATCGACCCGAAGATCCGGGAAACATATGAAAAGCTGGGGATTCCACTCGAAGAGCAGAAAATGCTTGCCGGGGTTGCTGTTGATGCGGTATTCGACAGTGTCTCTATCTTTACAACATTCAAAGAAAAACTTGCTGAAGCAGGCGTCATCTTTTGTTCCATCTCTGAGGCTGTTAAGAAGTATCCTGAATTGGTTCAAAAATATATGGGATCGGTTGTACCGGCAAACGATAACTTCTATGCTGCTTTAAATTCAGCAGTATTCTCCGACGGCTCGTTTTGCTATGTACCGAAAGACACAATCTGTCCGATGGAGCTTTCCACCTATTTCCGTATTAATAACATGGATTCCGGTCAGTTCGAACGGACACTGATCATTGCCGAGGAAAACAGCCATGTCAGTTATCTTGAGGGTTGTACAGCACCGATGTACGACCAGAATCAGCTTCACGCTGCTGTGGTAGAGCTTATAGCGCTCGACAGTGCAGAGATCAAATACTCGACCATCCAAAACTGGTATGCCGGAGATGAAGATGGCATAGGCGGCATCTTCAACTTTGTAACCAAGCGCGGGATCTGCAAAGGCGATAATTCCAAGATCTCCTGGACACAGCTGGAAACCGGATCCGCCGTCACCCTCAAGTACCCCAGCGTAATCCTGAAGGGCGATAATACCATCGGGGAATTTTATTCTGTTGCCGTGACCAATAAACGTCAGCAGGCCGATACCGGAACCAAGATGATCCACCTTGGCAAGAATTCAAAGAGCACCATTATTTCCAAAGGGATCTCCGCCGGTTATTCGAATAACAGCTACAGGGGGCAGGTAAAAATCAGTAAAAAAGCGGACAATGCGCGCAATTACTCTCAGTGCGATTCCATGCTGATCGGACAAACCTGTGGCGCTCATACATTTCCGTATATCGAATCTGCAAATCCAACCGGACAAATTGAGCATGAGGCTACCACTTCAAGGGTAGGGGAAGACCAGATCTTTTACCTGCAGCAAAGAGGCCTCAGTGAGGACGATGCAATCTCAATGATTGTTAACGGCTTCTGCAAAGAAGTGCTTAAAGAACTCCCGATGGAGTTTGCGGTAGAAGCAAATAAACTTTTGGGTATCAAACTTGAAGGAAGTGTTGGTTAACAACAAATATAAGTCCATTAACTAAAAAGAATAACGAATAAAACGTATTGAAATCGTGTTAGAGATTAAAAATTTGCATGTCATAGTAGAAGAAGACGGTACCGAAATTTTGAAAGGTGTCAACCTGACTGTTAATAAAGGTGAGATCCATGCTATTATGGGTCCCAACGGAAGCGGGAAAAGCACCCTGGCCAAGGTAGTTGCCGGGCATCCGGAATATGAAGTAACAGAAGGTGAAATCCTGTACAATGGTGAAGATATTCTGGAACTGGACCCGGATGAGAGGGCACACCTCGGTGTCTTTCTGGCGTTCCAGTATCCGGTTGAAGTGCCTGGTGTAACCAACAAAATACTTTTGAGAGAATCCTATAACACCATAGCGGAATCCAGGGGAAGGGAAGAGCTTGACCCCCTTGAGTTTGACGATTATCTTGCGAAAAAACTTGAACTGGTCGACCAGGGACCTGAGTTTTTAGATCGTGCAGTCAATACCGGCTTCTCCGGCGGGGAGAAAAAACGCAATGAGATATTCCAGATGGCTGTACTGGAACCGAAATTATCGCTGCTGGATGAGACCGATTCCGGACTGGATATCGATGCCCTGAGAATTGTTGCCGACGGAATTAAAAAACTGCATGGTGAAGATGATGCAGTCGTTATGATTACGCATTACCAGAGAATGCTCAATTACATTACCCCGGATTATGTCCATGTGATGATCGGAGGTAAAATTGTGAAATCCGGCGACAAGGATTTGGCCCTGCAACTCGAAGAGAAAGGGTATGAGTGGCTTGAATCATATGCAAGTGTTAACGGGGAGGGCAAATAATGAGTAAACCAATCAAAGCGGACAAATCAATTCTGCATGAGCTGGCTTCTCACGTACAAACGGCAAAGAATTCCACACTTGGTAACATCAGGGAAAACAGCCTGAAAGAACTCAATTCAACCCGTTTTCCCACACCGAAAGATGAAGACTGGCGGTTTTTGGATTTGAAACCGATTACGCGCTCTGAATTTCACCCTGTGTCGGAAGCGGGAATCAAACCGGTTGCCGATGCCGAACAGTATTTTATTCCTGAATCGGAAAACAGCCGGCTGGTTTTTGTCAATGGCCAATATAGTGAATCATACTCCTCTGTTAAGGGATTATCCGATAAAGTTATTGTCGGAAATCTGGCAGAACATATCGATCATCCGGCTGCCGGTAAATTTTTGAATAAGCTGGCTGTCTATGAAAACGATCCATTCACACTTTTCAACGGGGCATTTTTTGAAGACGGCGGATTTATCTATTTGCCGAAAAACAGCCGTGTAAAAGATCCGATACAAATACTGAATCTTTATACCGACTCGGAAAAACCATTCTTTACTGTTCCCAGGCTGTTGGTTGTGGCTGAAGAAGGAGCCAATGCTACGATCATTGAAGATCACATCGGTACAGGCGACAACAAATACATGACGGTACCGGTTTCGGAATTCAAGGTCCATTCCAAAGCCCATGTTCATCATGTAAGAACGCAGCGCGATTCACTCAAGGCCATCCATGTATCAAGGCCGGCAACTTACATCGAAAAGAACGGTGAATATCACTCCTACACAATTACTTTGGGGGGGCACCTCACACGTAATGAACCCATGGTTGTTCAAGAGGATGAGGAAGTGGACTTCACCCTGGACGGGCTGGTCTTGATAGACGGAGATCAGATAGCCGATACCCACTCCATACTGGATCATCGTTTTTCCCATGGTGAAAGCCACCAGCTGCATAAAGTGGTGGTGAAAGGCAATGCGCACTCCATTTTCAACGGAAAGATATTTGTGCGAAGAGATGCCCAGAAAATCGATTCGTTCCAGGAAAACCGAAATCTGCTGCTTTCAACAAATGGTCTGGTAAATACAAAACCGCAGCTGGAAATTTTTGCCGACGATGTGCTCTGCTCCCATGGCGCCACGATCGGTCAGCTGGACCCTGAGCATGTATTTTACCTGCAAAGCCGGGGAATGACCGAACAGAAAGCCAAAGAGGTACTTACATATGCGTTTGCCCTTGAAACGATCGAAAATATTAAGGTTGAATCGGTTCACCAGCTTCTGATAGACGAAGTGAAGCGTTATACAACCACTGAACTTACCAAAGAAGTAGTTGCATGAAAGAGGCTGTGCAATCCATAGCGACAACGGTGGATTTTAACCGGATCCGAAGCCGGGACTTCCCGATCCTTGAACGAGAGGTCAACGGCAAACCTCTGGTTTACCTGGATAATGCGGCATCCAGCCAGATGCCCCGCCAGGTTGCCGACCGGCTGGACCGGTACCATCGCATGGAACACGCCAATGTCCACCGCGGCATACATACGCTGAGTCAGGAAGCTACCGATGCCTATGAAGCCACCCGTGAGAAAGTAAAAACATTTATCAATGCGGGAAGTACGGATGAAATCATCTATACAACCGGTACGACTGACTCTATTAACCTGGTGGCAAATAGCTTCGGACGTTTGAAATTTGGCAAAGACGATGAGATTATCCTGAGCCAGATGGAACATCACGCCAACATTGTACCCTGGCAAATGATCGCAGAGCAGACCGGAGCGGTTATCAAAGTGATTCCTGTTACAGACCGCGGCGACATCGACATGCAAGCCTATAAGGAGTTGCTGTCGGATAAAACAAAATTGGTTGCTGTTGTCCATGTTTCCAATGCATTGGGTACGGTAAACCCGGTCAGGGAAATCACGGAAATGGCCCGTCAACATGGGGCAGCTGTATTAATAGACGGGGCACAGGCCGTGCCGCACCAGACGGTGGATGTGCAGGAAATCGATTGTGATTTTTATGCGTTTTCCGCCCATAAAATGTGCGGGCCGACCGGATTTGGTATCCTGTACGGCAAAAAAGAACATCTCGATGCAATGCCACCATACAGGGGAGGCGGGGATATGATCGATAAGGTGACCTTCGAAAAGACCACCTATAACATTGCACCATTCAAGTTTGAAGCCGGCACTCCGCCCATAGCAGCTGGAATCGGATTGGGTGCGGCCATCGACTACCTGCAGGAGATCGGTATGGATCAGATCGCGCTTCGTGAGCAACAGGTTGTGGATTACGCATTGAGTAAGATCAGGGACATAAATGGCATCCGGTTATTCGGCGAACCTGAAAAACGGGCTTCCGCCATCGCCTTTGTATTTGATCAGATTCACGCGCATGATGTGGGAACCATTCTTGACAAGCAGGGCGTGGCAGTCAGAACCGGCCACCATTGTGCCCAGCCAATTCTTGAACGTTTTGGGGAAAGTGCAACGACAAGAGCATCATTTTCATTTTACAATAATGAAGAAGATGCCGACCGATTGGTGGAAGGCCTGAATTATGTCAAAGAATTTTTTCAGACAGATTAATTGTATGTACCTCAAACAATTAAATAAATATATCTGATAAACGTTATATAACTAAAAAAAGAAGACGAATATGCCTAAAATTAAAGAAATTGAGCGAACACCGAATCCCGATGCAATGCGGTTTGTTTTGAGTGAACCTCTTACAAACGGTGTGACCCGTTCTTTTGAGAACGGATCAGAGGCTGAGGAAGATGAACTTGCCAAGGCCCTATTTGCCATCGACCACGTTATCAATGTCTATTATGTAGATAAATATATAACAGTCACACAAGATGGCAAAGCGGTCTGGTCGGAACTACTGCGCAAACTGGCGCCTCCGATCCGGGAAGCCAAGCCAAACCTCAACCTGGAAGAGGATGAGGAGGTTCATGCCACAAAAGAGGTTCTCGAAACAGATGATCCGAGACTGCAGCAAATCAATCAACTGCTTGATGAGCAGGTGCGTCCATATCTGCTGGCTGATGGTGGTGGCCTGAAAATTCTTGGCCTGGAAGGCAACCGGCTAAAGGTACACTATCAGGGGGCCTGCGGGACCTGCCCGACAGCCACATCCGGAACGCTTTACGCGATAGAGAGTATGGTCAAGCGTATCGATCCTGATCTTCAGGTAGTTGCAGTTTAATCAAAGGAGTAGCCGACGTGTCTGAAATCAAAGTAAGTGAACGTGCAGCAAAACGAATCCGGGAGATTCAAAGCGAGCAAAGTATACCCGAAGATGCCCCTCTGCGTATTTCTGTAAAGAGCGGGGGCTGTTCCGGGCTTACCTATGACCTGGATTTTGATAGCAAAGATAAAATCGGGCAAAGCGATGAACAGATCGAAGATAACGGGATTCGAATGATTGTTGATATGAGGAGTTTCCTCTACCTTGCCGGCACGCAGCTTGACTACACCGATGGACTTACCGGGCAAGGTTTTCATTTTCAAAATCCAAATGCTGCAAGAACCTGCTCTTGTGGTGAATCATTTTCCCTGTAACTGACTATGAGTGAGATTGTAAACAAGATAAAAGAGTCCAAACTTGAGACAGTCGATCTGGAAAAATTTGTGGAGGATGAGTCTTTCAGCGTACTGGATATCAGGCCGTTTCTCTTTAAAGAGATGATTCTCAGGGAAGGGGAATTCAGAGAGAAGCTGGAAAACCATGACTGGAACCAGTATAAAGACCAGTGGCTGGCTATTACCTGCACATCGGATGCCATCATCCCATCCTGGGCCTGGATGCTTGTTGCAACAAAAGCACACAATATCGCCAAAGAAGTTGTTTTCGGCGATGAGTCTGAAGCCCGGATGGCCGCCGTTAAGCAAAAAATTGATGAATACAACTGGGAAAAATACAGAGACAGGTTTGTACTATTGAAAGGTTGCAGCAAGATGGAAGTCCCTGCAGGGGCCTATCTTGAAGCCACAAAAAAATTACTGCCGGTTGCAGGCAAACTGATGTATGGAGAAGCCTGTTCGAACGTCCCTGTATATCGCAAATCCAGAAAAAATGCCTCTTCAAAATAAATCCGTTCTGGTTACGGGTGCCTCAAGAGGGATCGGACTGGCAATTATCAGGAAATTGCTCGATCAAAATGCGAATGTATTAGGTACAAGCCGCAAAAACCCTGTTGCACCACCCGTTTCAAAACACCCCGGGTTTACCTACAGGCAACTCGATCTTGCAAATACAAAAGACCTGAAAAGTTTCCTGGATCACTTCGACATACAAGGCTGGCCGGATGTCGTCGTTAATAATGCAGGTATTTCCCGGGAATCAGCCCTCACCGCATCAAATGAAAACTGGAATCAAGTCTGGGAGAAAACCCTGCTTGTGAATCTTGAAGCTCCGGCCAAAATATGTAAAAGAGCCATCAGTTACTGGTTGAAACATAACAGGGAAGGGATTATCATTAATATTGCATCAAGGGCTGCATACCGTGGCGATACTCCGGAGTATGCGGCATACGGCGCTTCCAAAGGGGGCCTTGTTGCTTTTACCAAATCGATTTCCCGAGGCCTTGGGAAACAGGGAATAGTCGCCTATTCGTTGGCACCGGGTTTTGTTCAGACCGATATGGCCATGGAGTCTGTCTCCGTTTATGGTGAGGCATACATGACCGAAGGCCTCTCATTCGATGATTTAACTCAACCGGAAGAAGTTGCCGAAATGGTGGCATTTCTTTCGTCAGGGAAAGTAAAACACATGACCGGCACTACATTTCATATCAATGGTGGTTCCTATTTGATATGACGAATAAACCAACCGGAGTGCGATGAGTATAAAAGATCGGAAAAAAGACCACGTAGAACTGACGGCGTCCGGGGAAGTATCCTACCGGAAAACAGCCGGTTTTGAACGCTACGATTTTGTGCATGACGCACTGCCGGAAGTAAACCTTGACGAAGTATCAACCGAAGCTACCCTGCTGGGAAGGGAATTTTCTTTTCCGTTGTTTCTCTCATCCATGACCGGAGGCTACGATGAAGGCCAGTCGCTGAATGCCATGATCGCAGAGACATGCGAGAAGCTTAATTTGCCATTCGGCGTTGGCAGCCAGCGGGTGATGATCGAAAACAAGGAGGAGGCCGACTCATTCAAGGTTGTTCGCGATAAAGCTCCCGGTGCATTCATTGCATCCAATATTGGAGGGGCCCAATTGATTGGCAACTTGCCTGAGGAACATTTGAGATTAATTACAGAAATAATTGCTGCAAATGCAATTATAGTTCATTTAAATCCTCTTCAGGAATTGATTCAGCCTGAAGGAGACAAGGCATTTCAGGGTATTGAAAAAGGGATTGCCCACCTGGTCACCAATAGTGATTTACCGGTCATTGTCAAAGAGACCGGTGCGGGTATTTCAGCGGAGGTGGCCTCCAGGCTGCTGTCAATTGGTGTCCAGGTCATTGATGTTTCAGGAGCAGGGGGAACCAGCTGGAGCAAAGTTGAAAGATTGAGAATGGATCCGGAGCCTGGCGATAGCCTGTTTGATGATTGGGGCATTCCCACTGTCGACTGCATCAAGCAGATGGCATCACTTCGGGAAACGTTCAGGTTTGCCCTTATTGCTTCCGGCGGCATTCGCTCAGCGGCCGATATCGTTAAATCAATGGCCCTGGGTGCTAATTTTACAGCAACTGCCCAGCCGGTTATTAAAGCACTTAAGCATGGAGGCCGTGAACAGCTCAGCGATTTGCTTCAGAAATGGCAACGGGAGATGACAATGATTTTGACATTACTTGGTTGCAGAACCATTCGTCAGCTAAATCCCACCCACCTGCGGAAGCTGCCTTGACCCGGCGATTTCGTGAAAAATTTACCGGAGTTCGGACGAAAAACAGGTGGTGCCGGGAAGGAGTCCGCGGTAATTGCCGGTTAATAAATAAACAGAACTATGTGTATATTGAGCATTGAATTAAATGCATGTTTCATTGAATATCATCGATAAATACGTTCCACTTATTGAAAAACAAATAAAGCAGATTCCGCTGGGTGAAGAACCGGCCAGCCTGTATGGCCCCTGCAGATATATTCTCGGCAACGGAGGCAAACGAATACGACCGGTACTCACTCTTCTTGGAGCCGGCCTTTGTGGTGGAAGTATGGAGCGGGCAATTCCTGCCGCACTTTCTGTAGAACTAATCCATAATTTTACATTGGTGCACGACGACATCATGGATGAAGCGGATTCACGGAGAGGCAAGCCGAGTATTCACAAGAAATGGAGCATGCCGGTCGCCATATTGGCCGGTGACCTTTTATATGCAGAAGCATTCCGGCAGCTATTATCGTATGGTGAAGATGAAGATATTGCAAAGGGTGATTTTTCCAGACTCTACGAGACTCTTTTGGACTCGATACAGACGGTTTGTGAAGGACAGGCTATGGATATGAATTTTGAAACCATCGATGATGTTACAACAGGCCAGTACCTTGAGATGATTGAAGGTAAAACATCCGCTTTGATCAGTGGCGCATTGGTTATGGGAGCAATCGTTGCGGCCGGCAGCCGTCAACAAGTCGATTCTTTAAAAAAACTGGGCAAAGAGTTGGGGATGGCTTTTCAGATCCAGGATGACTTATTGGATGTGGTCGCGGATCCGGAAAAATTTGGCAAGACCAAAGCCGGGGATATACGTGAAGGAAAAAAAACGTATCTTTTGCTTCTTGCTCAAGAAAGATGCAATGAAATCCAGCGAAATGAGTTACAGAGACTGATAGCATCAAAACAGATGAGTGACTCCGATGTTGACAGGGTGATCGCGATCTTTGAGGAAACCGACGCAATCCGATTAACACAACAGAAAGTGAACAAATATTATCAAAATGTATTGGTTCTTCTGGAACCATTTGATGATTCGGTATATAAAGAAGATCTTGTTTCACTTATGAATTTTTTAAAAAACCGAGATTTTTAATCATAATGAAAAAATTATCCCTACTACTGGTTGTATTATTTATCCTTGCATCTTGTCGAAGCCAGGAGCTGATCCGTCCGGGCGATTCCCTTGATGTTGCCTATGAAAAAGCCTTTTCACTATATGAAGAAGAAAGATGGCGGGATGCTGCCAGTGCCTTTGAAACGGTAATTTCAATCGGACGGGGTACTGAATTTGGACAGGATGCACAGTATTACCTTGCGAAAAGTTATTATAACAACAGGCAATTTCTGCTTGCGGCTTCGGAATATGAGCGATATTCCCAGCAGCATCCAAATTCGGAAAGAAGACAGGAAGCCGATTTTATGGCCGCACGCTCCTATTACAATCTCAGCCCGCGCTACAATATTGATCAAACCAAAACACACAGGGCAATAGAACGGTTCAGGCTCTTCATCGCCAGGTATCCAAACTCAGACCGTGTGGATGAGGCCGGGGAAAAAATCGAGGAGATGCGTAATAAACTGGCCCGTAAAAATTATGAGGCCGCAGAATTTTATATGAGAACAAACAGATACAATGCTGCGGCTATATACTATGATATTGTCATTGATCGGTATCCGGAATCAAGATATGCTGAAAGATCACTAGTAAAGCAGATTGATGCCTATATTCAATTTGCTGAAAACAGTGTCCCTGCCAGACAGGAAGAGAGATTCCAAAAAGCTGTTGAAAGCTATGAAAAATATCTGGAACTCTTTCCCCGGGGAGACAATCGCTCAAGGGCAGAAGATCTGTATGACAAGGCCCGTGAGGCACTTGCACAGATTAGAGGTGATGACGATGCTGCTGACATTACCGCCAGCAGTTGACAATTTCCAGCAATCGAGATATGACCGGTAGAATCGGGATATTCGGAGGGGTATTTGACCCGGTTCATTTTGGCCACATCTCGATTGCCCGTTCATTTCTCAGAAGCAAGCTTATCCATCATCTGCTTATTCTGCCTTCTCCATCGCCGCCTCATAAGGAAAGTGCCGGCATCACAGCCTTCCGGCACAGACTGGCAATGTTGAAACTGGCATTTGAAGGGGTTGATAACCTCATAATCAGCGACCTGGAATCGACACTGCCTTCTCCGTCATATACACTCCAGACGCTCAATTACCTTCAAACAAATTATCCGTCGGCCCTTTTTTTCCTGTGTATGGGGGAAGACTCACTCAGCGGATTCCAAACCTGGTACAAATACACAGAGATACTTGAAAAAGTGACACTGATTGTAGCCGAGCGTCCCGGTTATACCAGTAATGACATTCCGGATGACCTTTTGGAGAAAAGCATTTTCGTGGAGCACACTCCGGTAAAAATTTCCTCGACACAGATTCGCAGGCAGTCAAAACTAAATTTGCAGGTCGAATGGGCCTTGCCTGAGTCCGTATTGCATTATATTGAAAAACACAAGCTTTACAGCAACTGAATAAATAGCTGATTATGACCATGTTTCGTAAAGAGTTTTTGCAGGCTGCAGGTACTTTGGTGGCCGGAGGATGGGTGGCAAACTCTCCATTATCTTCCATTAATAAAGAAGTCGAACCTGTCAAACCTCCTGCCCTTAAACCGGGTGATACCATCGGGTTTATCTCGCCGGCCGGGATTTTATTTGATGAGCGGGAATTTGACAGAATGCAGGATGTAATGGAATCGATGGGTTTCCGTGTTCGTTTCGGTGAGCATGTGAAGAAACGATTCGGCTATCTTGCCGGTACAGATGAAGAACGGGCATCGGATTTCAACCGGTTTTTTGCCGATCCTGAAATAAATGGCATTGTAGCCGTCCGCGGTGGATGGGGGTGCAACCGGATTCTTCCACTGATTGATTTTGAATCCATTGGCAATAACCCCAAATTCTTTTGTGGATTCAGTGATATTACATCACTTCACCTGTCTATTAATCATAAAACCGGACTCACTACATTTCACGGGCCCAACGGTGTATCCGATTGGACTATATTCACACGCAATCACTTCAGAAAAATTGCATTTGGTGACGGTGAAAATTTAACGCTTAAAAACCCGGCCAAAGAAATAACCAGTGTTCAAACGATCAATTCCGGTAAAGCAAGAGGCAAGCTGTTGGGTGGAAATCTCACCCTGGTTACATCCCTGCTCGGCAGCCACTATCATCCTGATTATAAAGGAGCAATACTTTTTCTTGAAGATATCGGTGAAGACGTATACAGAATTGACAGGATGATGTCTCAGCTCAATCTCAGCGGTATTTTAAACAACCTTAGCGGCTTTATCTTCGGCAGATGCACCAATTGCAGGGAAAGTGTGCCTGTATCTCTCACATTGAAAGAAGTTTTGGATGGATACCTTAAACCTATTGGCATACCTGCATTTAGCGGATCCATGATCAGTCATGAACCCAACAATTTTACCCTGCCGGTCGGGATCGAAGCCGAGTTGGATGCCGATGAAGGCAAGATTCAATTGCTCGAAAATTCAGTAGTTTAATACAACTTCCCACATATTTTTTACATATCGCTCATTTTTTATAATTTAGGGTATGAAAAAATTTATTTTAAAAAGGGAAGAGGGCAGGGCTTCCGATGTTGACTACCAGATCGATTACGAGAGCCTGTTAAATCCTGCGCAGAGATCGGCTGTCTTTCATGAAAATGGCCCTGCCCTGGTCATTGCAGGTGCAGGGACCGGTAAAACACGAACACTCGTCTACAGGGTTGCCCGACTGGTGGAATCGGGAATCGACCCATCTGAAATCCTGTTGCTTACCTTTACCCGCAAAGCCTCAATGGAGATGCTGAGCAGGGCCAGCCGGATCCTGGATGAGCGTTGTGCACGGGTAAAAGGAGGGACGTTTCACCATTATTGCAGCCATATCCTGCACAGGTATGCTGACCGGATCGGCTATCCCGATAATTTCACCATTATCGATGCCTCCGACTCCGTGGATGCTATTCAGTTGCTTCGCTCACAAGCCAATCTTTCAAGCAGTGATTCAAGATTTCCCAGGAAATCAACGCTTTATAATATGTTCAGCAGCAGCATCAATAAACAGCAATCCCTGGCCGGAATTATTGAGGAGACATATCCGCAATTCCTCCATCACTTGGAAATGATCTCAGATCTTTTCATGGAGTACCAGGATTACAAAGAGTTGAACCGGGTGATGGATTTCGATGATTTGCTGGTTCATACCTGTAATCTCTTAAAAGAGGATAAGGAAGTTAGAATGGCCGTAGCCGGCCGGCACAGGCACGTAATGGTGGATGAATACCAGGATACCAACGCATTGCAGGCTGATCTGACCGGGCTGTTCAGCAGCGTCCACAACAACGTGATGGTGGTTGGCGATGATGCGCAAAGCATCTATTCATTCCGGGGTGCCGATCACAGGAACATTATGGCTTTTCCGGATCAGTTTGAATCTACAAAAGTCATCAAACTTGAAGAGAATTACCGCTCTACCCAACGTATTCTGGACCTGGCCAATCAGGTCCTGGACCAGGCCAAAGAAAAATTCGACAAAAAGTTATACACGGAAAATGAAAAAGGGGATCTGCCGGGTCTTGTAAAGGCGGCAAATCACAATGATCAGAGTCGTTTTTTAACTCAAATGATTCTGCAGTTACGTGAGCAAGGGTATGAGCTGAATGATATTGCAGTATTATTCAGAAACGGTCGCGATTCATTTGACCTGGAGGTGGAACTCAATAAAAAGAACATTCCCTATGTAAAATTTGGCGGGCAAAAATTCACGGAGGCAGCCCATGTCAAAGATGTGTTGGCACACATCCGGGTGCTGGTTAACCCGATGGATACGATTGCCTGGAACAGGGTATTGATGCTGATTGACGGGATCGGCCCGAAAACGGCGGGAGCTCTTTTCCGGTGGATCAGGAAAAGTGACAATCCATTTCAAATCGATCAATCCGGTTCGGTAAGTGAACGCTACGCAATGCAGCTTAAGGCTTTATCAGATCTTCTTAAACGCATGCAACAACAAAGAGAATCAGTGCCTGAAGTTATTGAAGCCGTTGTCCGGTACTACGAATCTTTCTGCAAAAAACGATACGACGATCATCCCAAGCGTTTGAAAGATCTTGAAACGTTCATCGACATATCCGGGACATATGGGTCTGTTGAGAAACTTCTTGAAGATATTGCCCTGGACCCTATTGAGGCAACGACTTACGATACGGAAGCATCCCAAAAAGATGAGGCTCCGCTGGTACTCAGCACCATTCATTCGGCTAAAGGACTCGAATGGAGAGTGGTGTTTATCATTCAGTGCCTAGACGGTGTCATTCCATCAGGCTATGCCATTGACGATCCCGATCAGCTCGACGAAGAGCTCCGGCTGCTGTATGTCGCCTGTACGAGGGCCAGGGATCAGCTCTATTTTACCTATCCGGCTCTTTACCAGGGCGGATACGGAGATTATTTCACCAATCCGTCACGCTTCATTGAGGAGCTTGATGATACCCTGATGGAGCCCTGGTTGTTGGTTGAGGAAAGCCGGGAGGACTCGGCAAAGCAACTTGGAAGTGGATCGGAAGCCGAGCATTCCTGATTATATGCCTCTAAGGTCTCTCTTCTGGGAAATCATATCCCAGATCATCCAGAAAAATGGGTAGGGTGGGATCAGAACCGCTATAATGATCCGGATCGTTTTTTTAGTATTGTCTTCATTTTTCATGCAGATACCTGCCAGCCCGGCCATCCAGAATATAAAACAGATAAACAGCAGAAATGCGGTGATCAGGGCGCCTGTAAAACCAAAATTGTTGTAGAAGGTTTCTAACATGATATACCTTAAAATGCTTACCTTTAATGTTTATTCAATATAAGCATTACAGAGCAACACATGAACCCAATAGTTTCAATTGTTGGCAGACCCAATGTAGGCAAGTCAACACTGTTTAACCGGTTGATAGGAGAAAGAGATGCCATCGTGCACGATGAAGCGGGGGTTACCCGCGACCGGCACTATGGCGATAGTTTTTGGAATGGAGTGAATTTTACGGTGATTGACACCGGCGGGTATCTGCCCGATGATATGAATGTCATTGTTCAAGCCATTCGGGAGCAGGTTCATATTGCACTGGAAGAGTCGGACCTCATACTGTTTGTCGTGGATGTGACAAGCGGCATACATCCCATTGATCAGTCGGTTGCCCAGCTATTAAGAGAACAGGAGAAACCGGTGATCCTGGTCGTCAACAAGGCAGATAATGAGCAGCGCACCTATGAAGCCTCGGAATTTTATGAATTTGGCATTGAAGATCTGTTTCCGGTTTCATCTATCAGTGGCACCGGGACCGGTGAACTGCTTGACCGCATCGTGGAGAAACTGCCGGTATCGGACGATGAAACGCCGGAAACTGATATACCGAAGCTTGCTTTTGTCGGAAGACCGAATGTAGGCAAAAGCAGCATGATCAACGCACTGCTTAAGAATGAAAGATGTATCGTTACCGATATACCGGGAACAACCAGGGATGCAGTAAACAGTTTGCTTGCGTATAAAGACAAGGAATATATTTTGATTGATACGGCCGGGTTAAGAAAAAAAGCCAGGGTCAGAGAAAATGTGGAATTTTACAGTAACGTCCGGACCGACAGGGCACTACGGGAATGTGATGTTGCTATTATATTGATTGATGCAATGCAGGGTTTTGAAGTACAGGACAAACGAATACTCAGGGAAGCGGCCAGGTTTAACAAAGGTATTCTGATTGTGCTTAACAAGTGGGACCTGGTTCCGGACAAGGATACCAATTTGTTTAAAGAGTTTCAGGAATATGTCTATAACCAGGTGCCAACCATGAGGTTTGTGCCAATCATTACAACATCAGCTGTGACGGGGCAAAGGGTGGAAAAAATCATTGATGCTTCCGAGAAGATTATGGACGAAAGAAAGAAAAAGATCCCTACCAGTGAGTTAAATTCATTTATCGGCAGAATTATCAATGAAAGGCCTCTCCCGGTAAAACGAGGGAAGCAGCTGAAGATTCAGTATGCAACACAGGTAAAATCGAACCCGCCGGTATTTAAATTTTTCATGAATAAACCCGAAGAACTGCCACCCAACTATCGCCGATACCTGGAGAATAAGTTGCGTGAAAAGTATCAATTTACAGGCGTTCCGATCACCATGGTCTTCAGGCAAAAATAGCTTCATCCGAATATTTAATGCCGGAATCAAAAAGATTCGTGTTATCTTTTGAACCCTATGGTTCAAACGTTTATTTTTCACCGCTGAAAAGAACAACATCTACAAATCCATATCATGCAAGATAATTTAGAAAAACCGGTTCTAAACGCTCTGAATGAGAATTACAGCAGGGAGCGTTCTTTCTCATTTATGGAAAACATCTATCTGCCAGAAATATTTAAAGCTTTGTGGTATACATTGAAGCAGATGTTTTCCCCGAAGTTTACCATGCAATATCCTGAAGAGAAATGGGAGCCTCCTGCAATTTTTCGTGGCCGGCCAGTGCTGGTGGAAGATGAAGGACAGGAGCGTTGTGTCGCATGCGGCCTGTGTGCCAGGGCCTGCCCGCCGCTGGCCATCAGCATGCAGGCAAATGAAGATTCGGATGATCCCAAGGAGCGTTACCCCGATTTTTTTGAAATTAATATGCTGCGGTGCATTTATTGCGGTTATTGTGAAGAGGTTTGCCCGGAAGAGGCAATTGTAATGAGCAAGGATTATGACATCGTCTTTGAATCCAGGGAGGAAGCCATATATGATAAAGAAAGGCTTTTGGTGCCGAAGGAAGATTTAAAAGAGAGGCTTGATTATTTGAAAAATTACAGGAACCAACAATTCGGGCAATTTTGGGATTTCCAGGAAGAGAACAATATCCACTCGGTAAGAGACAGGGATCGCGACTGGAATACCGGGCTCTCTTTGGTTGATATGCTCGAACAACAGAAGAAAAATGATGCAGAAGAGGCAACCTCAACCTGGTCGTAACACCAAAACATCCTATGTCAGAAGAGGTTACCCGGGAATCGTTTGAACAGATTATAGAAGATGCAATGTACCTGCAGGATGAAGCAGAAGCATTGAAGTATGTAATCGATACAGTCCCATACGAAGAATCGCCACCCACCGATGACAGTTCGATTTTGGATAAACTGTTGCTGCTTGATCATTTACAGGTAAACTACTACAGACCTATATTTGAAAAAGCTGAACCTCCTGCAAGAGACCATGTAAAGGTTCAGAGCTACAATGCTTTTTGTGAGGACTTTGTCCCGGATAACAGCAATGATCTTGACATTCAAAAAATTCTGAGCAAGTTGGCAAAACATCGGGCAGCACTCATTAATGTGCTTCGAAAAATTCCCTTAATTGATTGGCAGAAATTAATTTACAAAGACAATAGAGAAATAACTTTATATCAGTTTGCCCAGGATATGATTTATAAAGACCGGTCGATTTTGAAAGAGATCGCCGAAATGGTGATGGTTTTTCAAAAAGATCAGCAGGGCAGGAGAGGGATTGAAAAGAAAGTTTCTGAGAAGAATCAACGCCAAAATAAAGACTGACAGGGTTCTATTGTGTGGAGCGAGATACTTTTAATTATTTGTAGTTTAATTTCAATTGGCATCCTGCTGTTTTATTCCGGAAAAAATTATCTTCATCTGAGATGTTTTCTATCGATATCGCTGATATGCATCATTGCAAGCATCAGCGCTTCATTTTTTTTTAGTGAATTTGAAACTGAAATCAAGGAGTGGACAAAAGTCACAGGCATATCATTTGCCCTTGTCGTAATTGCGATTCTGATTCGGGAAATGAAGCCTACGTATGTGAGGTATCCGGTTATATTCTCCTATGTGCCGCTGGCCATTATTGCTGTATATCCATTTATAAGCGATGCCGAAATCTTGAAGAACCTGTTGAATCAATTATTACAGGGCGGAGCGATCGCAGTATCTTTGCTGCTGTATGTGTCATTAAAAGATAAATTGGAAAAGCACTACCTGTTTATAATTGGGATGCTGCTTTTTGCAACGGCATTCGGTTTCTACTGGTTTGGTGGAGAATACAGTTCGGAGATGATGATTTGGACATGGCAGTTACCCATGGCTGCAGGAATTATTCTAACAGGCATGCAATCGTCAGAACTGTTTACCAGGCTCAATCCTTAAAAGTACGCAATCATTGATGACAAAAATCGCGGCAGGTCAGAAAGCCCCTGATTTTACCCTGCAGGACAGTGAAGGAAAAGAGCGGTCACTCTCAGGTTTATTAAAAGAAGGTGACGTGGTACTTCTTTTTTTCCCGCTGGCATTTTCCGGTGTGTGCACAAAACAGATGTGCAGTGTACGTGATAATATGAAAATGTACAATTCACTGGGGGCTATACCGATAGGAATAAGCGTTGATTCTTTTTTTACATTGAATGCCTTTAAAAAAGCGCAAAATCTCAATTTCCCGCTGCTAAGCGATTTCAATAAAGAGATAACGGCCGGCTATGGCGTATTGAATGATGATTTTTTTGGCATGCATGGGGTTGCCAAACGAGCTGTTTTTGTGATTGGGAAGGATGGCACATTGAAGCACCAGCAAATTTTGGATGATGCCGATAACCTGCCTGATTTCAGGGGAATCGTTCAGGCTATAAAGAAATCATAGGAACGACTGACCGAAGGGCTCATCAGAAATCAATAAAGTTGATTTCAACGATGATCCAACCAGTAAGGGGAGTGTACCAGAATTAACCGGGTGATCATCACACTTACTCAACTTTACATAATATATA
>SKRC01000170.1 GCA_007118695.1 Balneolaceae bacterium
CGCGCCGATGCCCGGGAGGTGACAGACGGGATCTTTTTTGATACGGCAGGCGATTTTATGAACATCGATCCCTACACAAACCTGTCGGGAAGCGCCTGGCTGGAGCTTGACAGTGAACGTTTTGAAGGGATGCTGTCCGCGACCGGCCAGACATTTCTCTCTGCATCCGCACACCCGGTCAATCAGGTGCTTGATCAGGGCGGGGAACGTTTATGGATACAGGGATCCCTGCATTGGAAAAATTATGTTTTCAGCAGGGCTGCCTTTGTGAAAGCCGGGGTTACCGGTATGTTTTCGCCGGGCAACTATATTCCATCCGATTATCAGGTGCCGCTGAACAGGTGGCAACACGGGGTCGGAGACCGGTTCCTGCCGGATTTTCACAGGTTGGATGTGGATGTCAGTGCACGGATTCGCTGGTTCATGTTGCTGATTCGGTGGGAAAATGTACTTGATAGGATTACCCAACTGGGGTACTTTGAAGCAGATGATTATCCCATGCCGCAACGCCGGTTAACCATCGGCTTGAGGGTTGTATTTACTAATTAACAGATTCCTGGAATGAGTGTAAGATATGTTCTGAAAGAAGGGTTTGCCGGCTTGAAACGTGCGCGGCTGGCGGCGTTTACATCGACGTTTTCCCTGTTTATTGCGGTTTTTCTGATCGGGATGCTTACCCGTGTCGGTTTCAACGCCTATGATATTTCTCAGACCCTGCGTCAGCAGGTAGAGGTGGAGGTTTTCCTGGAGGACCTGGACCAGCAGACGACCGATGAGATCGGGGCGCGCTTGCAGCAGATTGAATTTGTGGAGTCGATGAGTTACATCTCCAAAGACAGTGCAGCCGCTATTTTTATGGAGGAATTTGGTGTAGGCGGAGAGTCGCTTGCCAACCTGAGGTTTTTGCCGGCATCCTTCCGGCTGATCATCAGCGGGGATGTGGACATCCAGGAGGCCGACGAGATGGTGTCTGAGATCAGTGAATGGAGGGGGGTGGAAGAGGTGAAATTCAATCTGGCCCTGCTGCAGATGCTGCAGTCGAGAATAGAGCTAACCGCCATTACCGGCGGAGTGATTGCCATCATGGTGATTCTGGCGGCTATTGCCCTGGTTTTCAATACCATTCGGCTAACCATCTATTCCAAACGGGAGCTGATCCGGGCGATGAAGCTGGTGGGGGCGACCAACGGGTTCATTCGGAGGCCGTTTCTTGTAGAAGGCATCATCCAGGGCCTGTTAGCCGGCATTGCAGCCAGTGGCTTGCTGGTCTTACTCTTTTCGTACCTGATTCCGGCGTATGTTCCGCAGTTTGGCATCCTCGAGTGGCCCTACGGCCGTTGGTATTACCTGACAGGCGGGGTAGTGGTGCTGGCGCTGGTCATGGGCTGGTGGGGCAGCCGCTGGGCGTCCAGAAAATTTATCAGGGATACCCGGGTGTATGGGTAGGGGGCAAGGAGTCAGGAGTCAGGAGTCAGGAGTCAGGAGTCAGGAGCCAGGAGCCAGGAGCCAGGTTCAAGGAGCGAGGGGCAAGGAGCAAGGAGCGACTGGATATGTCAGGTATATGTCAAATTGATGATGTCAAATGTCAAATTTATGTCAAATGGAAAATGTTTTATGTCAAATTTGGCAACATTCCGATAGAGTACATTGACACTGACACACTGTAGCCTTGACACACTGACACACTGTTAATTGTCCTATCCCAGCGATTTGATCTTGTCGCTCGTCGCCTTTCGTTTTTCACAGCTTTCCTGGTCTTTGCAGCGCCCAAACAGGTGCAAGGAATGGCCTTTTACCTCAAAATCATGGATATCCTCCATCAGCCTCTGAATCTCCAGGATTCTCGGGTCGCAGAACTCAATGACCACCCCGCACTCCTGGCAGATCAGATGGTCGTGCTGCTGATAGGCGTAGGCACGTTCGTAATAGTACTGGTTTTTTCCGAACTGCTGGCGAAGGACAAGCCCGCACTCCACCAACAGGTCCAGGGTATTGTAGACGGTAGCCCTCGACACACGCGTGCCGGCATTCTTCATGTTGAAAAAAATATCATCGGCATCAAAATGGCCGTCGGATTTATATATCTCCTCAAGCACCATAAAGCGCTCGGGTGTCTGACGCTGGTTGCGCTCCTTCAGATAGGTGCGAAAAATCTCTTTTACAAGGGTGATGGTTTCTTCCTGGGCCGGGTGTGCCATAATCTCTTACCTATAAGTCTGGACATTAAAAAATGGAAACGTAAGCTTCTAACGGATCTAAATCAGCCTTCTTATTGTATTGTTAATGAACACAAGTTCATGAATACAATAAGATTAAAAACGAATACAAACAGAATTCTATCTTTGTTATTGACTATTTCATCAATGATTCAATTAACGAACGCAAAAAACCATGCCTGCGGTCGTCGCATTTGAAACGTTAACGGAACTTTTTGAAAATCTCAATACTCAAATACTCACTACCCAATACATAAACATCCATTCAGCTTTCCGGATTTTCACCCGAAGATTCTTCACTGGTGACCTGCCGGGCCGGTTCCTTTCTGGCGTCGATGAAGGATTTGACTCCGAGTATGATGAAAAACAGACAGATGATGGCCATCAGTGCCTGGGCATAGGCTGCCGGCGGGTTATCAATCGTTTGGCCTCCAAGGGCGCCGAAAACTTCCATGAGTCCTCTCCAGGTGCCGAAAATACCGAAAATAGCAAGCAGCAGGGCGGCATGCATGGAGTGTTTGCGCATATCTTCACTTCTGTCACCGAGGTAACCCAGCCCGAAAAAAACAAGGCCGAAGAATGAGGGGATGAGTGCGGTGAAATGTTCTGCTCCGGTTGCAAAATAAGAGACAAGCCCGAGCAGAATTAAGACGATTCCGATAATTTTACTGATTTTAGGCACGATGGCTGGATTGAGTTTCTGGTAGTTTGTTTGGGTATTGAAAAATCTAAAAAATTTCTGTCTGCATCCGGTATGCGGATTCATTCATTTTCATTGTGTCCGGGATTGCAACTATTGGGTCCGGGATCGCAACCAATAATTCAGTTTCTTTAAAAAACGGCGGATGCGGCGTTTGTTGACGCCAAAATCACTGCTTCCCGCCCGGCTGGCACTTCTTGCATGAAGAACGCCTGAACGGCCGTCGCGGGTAATCCGAACCTGCATGTCATCTTTAAATCCGAACAGCCGGATCCTGAAAACAGCCTCAATATACAGGTTCTTTCGATTTTCTGTAATCTCTATTGCCCCCATTTTATTCAATACGGATGCGGAAGCTTCAAAGAGGATTTCAGGCGCCTCGGGAAACGGTTTGGATATCCTGGCGCAATTCGGTGTATCCGGGCACTCCGGCAGCGGGTTATTCATTCCCGCGCAATAACCATCATGCGGCTGAGAACTCCTTGCAGGGCTTCAACGAACCGGTCGATCTGATCCATGGTATTTTCTTTGCCAAAGCTGATGCGGATGCTGGCATCGGCAATCGTCTCATCAAGGCCGATTCCGGTGAGCACATGGGAGGGATCCACCGCGCCCGAGGTACAGGCCGACCCGTTGGAGACGCAGATTCCTTCGATGTCCAGGTTCAGAAGCAGCATCTCCCCGTCGAGTTTTGTCCCTTCCGTATGTCTGAACCCGATATTGATGATGTGGGGGACCCCGCCTTCCTGCGGACCGTTCACCTGGTAGTGATCCTCGAACGCATCATCAAGGCGTTCAATCAGGTGCCGGCGCAGCTTCACAAAATTCGAGCGGTGGTCGTCCATGCCGGAAATGGCCAGCTCAAGTGCTGTGGCCAGCCCGACAACCCCCGGAATGTTGGTTGTACCACCCCTGCGCCGCCGCTCCTGCGAGCCGCCCATCATCCAGGGCATCCAGGGGGCGCCATTTCTCACATACATCACCCCGATGCCTTTCGGCCCATATATTTTATGGGCGCTGATGCTCAGAAAATCAACCCCCAGTTCTTTGACATCCACCGGTATTTTACCGGCGCTCTGAACCGTGTCGGAATGAAACGGGACGCCACGGTCTTTGCAGACCTGCGCGATCTCTTTGACCGGGTTGATGGAGCCTATCTCATTGTTCACATGCATCAGCGTGACAAGGGCGGTGTGATCGTTAATCGCCTCGTCCACCTGCCCGGGGGAGATCACCCCGTCGCTGCCCGGATCCAGGTAGACGGGTTTGCCGCCTCTGCGTTTGGTGCACTCCACCGTATGTATGACTGCATGATGCTCAACGGGCGAGGTGATAATCTCGTTTTTATCGCCCGATACCTCCATCACCCCCCTGATGACGGCGTTATTGCTCTCGGTGCCGCCGCTGGTAAATATGATCTCTGATGGTTCTGCATTGATCAGTCCGGCCACTTTTTCACGTGCGTCCTCCAGGGCCACCTTGGCTCTCTGGCCCAGGTGATGCATGGAATCGGCATTGCCGAATTCATCTCTCAAGTGCGGGAGCATGGCTTCCAGCACCTGTGGATCGACGGGTGTGGTCGCGGCATGATCAAAATAAATGGTATCCATGAGTCACTCTTTGGTAATTAATTACAACATTGTAAAATATTCATTTCACCGGTCACATGCACCCTCTCCCCTTGGGGGGAGATAATTGTAATGCGTTAAGCATTTCAATTTGTGGGGGGTTCGATGATTCAGCCCACAATTCCGTACCACAATTCCGTACCACAATTCCGTACCACAATTCCGTACCACAATTCCGTACCACAATTCCGTACCACAATTCCGTACCACAATTCCGTAATCAAAACCGGGTATTTACCCACACCGTTATGCCTATAACGGTTAACCCAATTTTATAGGAGGCTTTGCAATACCAGGCTCATTTTTTTGAACGCGACAGCGATTTTTGTTCTGAATCAAGGTAAAAAGACGCTCATTTTTGAACGCGAAGCGATTTTGCAAAGCCTCCTTATAATCCCAATCATTGAATACTTTATCTTTATATACAATACCAACTCTCCAAATACATTTCTATTTTACAGGCTGAATCAAATAACAGCTAACAACAGAAAAGGCTCAGGATTATGGCGAAACTTACCTTGAAAGATGTGGATTTAAACGGCAAAACCGTACTGATGCGGGTTGATTTCAACGTGCCGATCAAAGATGGAAAAATCGGGGATGACAATCGAATCCGGCAGGCGCTCGAATCGATCAACTACGTGACGGAACGCGGCGCCAAACTCATCCTAACCAGCCACCTGGGCCGGCCGGGCGGCGAACCCGACCCGGAATTCAGCCTGAAACCGGTGGCCGACCATCTGCGGACACTGGTTGATGCAACCGTACTTTTTGCCACCGACTGCATTGGTGAGGAGGCCGAAATCGTCATTTCATCGGCCAAACACGGGGAGATCGTACTGCTTGAAAATGTCCGTTTTCATCCGGGTGAGAAGAAAAATGATCCTGATTTCAGCAAACAACTGGCTGCTCATGCCGATCTGTTTGTGAATGATGCCTTCGGAAGCAGTCACCGTGCACACTCTTCCGTGGCGGGAGTGACAGAGTTTTTGCAGCCATCGGTATCCGGTTTTCTGCTGGAAAAGGAGATTCGTTACCTTGAAGAGAGCGTCAACAAGCCGAACCGGCCGTTTACAGCGATCCTGGGAGGCGCCAAGGTGTCCGATAAAATCGGTGTGATCGAAAACCTGCTCGGGAAAGTGAATTCCATACTGATTGGCGGCGGCATGACCTACACCTTTTACAAGGCCAAAGGGCTGCCGATCGGCAACTCGCTCATCGAAGAGGACAAGGTGAGCCTGGCTAAATCGCTGATGGAAAAAGCCAAAGAAAAAGGGGTGAACCTGCTTCTTCCTGTTGATTCGGTTGTTGCCAGGGAATTTAAAAACGATGCCGAGCATAAGCTGGTGGGTGAAGATGGCATTGAAGACGGCTGGATGGCTCTGGATATCGGCCCGGAGACGATCGGGCTTTATTCCGATATCATCCTTGAGTCAAAGACGATACTTTGGAACGGCCCGATGGGCGTGTTTGAGATGGAGAACTTCGCCCAGGGCACATTCAAGGTCGCTGAAGCGCTGGCTGAGTCCACCGCGAAGGGTGCCATTACCATTATCGGGGGCGGCGATTCAGCATCGGCCATCAAAAAAGCCGGACTGCAGGAGAAAGTCTCCCACGTATCCACCGGCGGTGGCGCCAGCCTGGAGTACCTGGAAGGCAAGGAGCTACCGGGTGTTGCGGCACTGAC
>SKRC01000041.1 GCA_007118695.1 Balneolaceae bacterium
GCCCGTCATCGCTGCCATTTGGTACAGTGGTGACGATAAACGTATCGGTCCAGTCGTCGGGACTGGAGATTTCTGCCGGAATCGTACCACCGGTTCCATCAGAAAAGAAAACCTGGCTCCCGCCCTGTTTGTCACCAAAGGCCCTGCCCTCAATAATGACAGTGCTGCCGATATTGCCCGATGGCTTCGTGGCACTGTTTACAAAAGAGAGTTGCGGGTCGATGGCTGTAAACGCCCCTTCAAGACTGGCCGACTGGTCGTCACTATTTTGGACAGTCACCGTCAAGGGTGAATTGGCTGCAACCCCGGAAGGTACTGATGCATATATCAAGGTCGGTGAAGAGTATTCCACATCAATGGCTGGGATGCCGTCAACCAGCACTTCCGGGCCAGATCTGAAATTTGTACCGTTAATTGTAAGCTCTGTGCCGACAGCCCCTTCCGTGGGAGACACACTTTCCACCGTTGGCGGATCGAACGATGAGTCCGTAATGTTTGAGTCTTTGCATCCTGTAAAAAGCACAAATGCAGCAAATACAATAGCCGTTAGCGTTACTGTTATGAATCTTTGCATGATGTAGATGATTTTATTGATTTTGAACTGGCAGACATGGTATATGCCCTTCTCAGTTCGTGTCATATTGCTTAATAGGGTGATTTAATAGATGATATTCTATGTGTTATGTTACGATAAAAGAGAATTAATGGAGGAATCCTATTTATTTCCTCCAAGCTGATTCATGGATTGTATCAGACTGCTGGTGAGACGAGTCGCTTGAAGCAAGGTTACTGAGCTTTATCTATCATTCGCTTCAGCCTGCGGTTTGTCCCTTATGTTTACTCAGGCAGCTGTTTATTGATGAATTCTTCATAGTCTTCGACCATATACCGCAGCTTCAAAGACGGGGCTTGGGCTGTGTGGATATGATTGCTCTCATTACAACCGGAGAGGATTTCAACCAGCCGATCAACGGATTTCTCGGCATCCTGTTTTTTACTGTCGGAAAGAAACTGTTTAAAACGTATCATAAGGCATTCCATTTGGTCCGGGTTCAGAAAGTGTGACGAGCCATTGCCGGAATAGTTACCAAATTATATATTGGAGATTTTAAGAGTCTGTTAAAAACGCAATTTTTCGGGCATAAAATCTGAAAACCAAAAAATCATTAGCCGAAGGAGACACTCTCAAATCATTCTATCGGGAGCAGATTGTAATACCAGAATCCGGTTGGAACGGCTGCCAGATCCGGGCAGAGTCATTATATTTGCGGATAAAAAGAATGCTGAATAAAATTCTATTCAGGCAAATACAAGTTCGATGCCATTAAATAACCTTTGAAAATTCCATTTCCCTGATTACCTTTTGATTCATTCACCAATAAGTTGTCTGGTTTTTCCGAATGGAAAATGAATAGGGAATCCCGTGAAAAACGGGAGCTGTACCCGCAACTGTAAACCTCTTTTGTCCTGACTGATGTCGGGACAAAAAATGCGATAAGCCTTACCTGGCCACTGTCCCTATATCGGGATGGGAAGGTTGCTTGTCGCGGGGTAAGCCAGGAGACCTGCCAGTCATCAAACTGTTGAACCTTCGGGCTAAAGGTTTGCGAACAGACTGTTATATGTTTATTTCGCTACGTTTAGCGTGCCTGGCTCCGGCATTTGCCTCCATACTGCTATTTTTAGCTATTTCTGATGTTTACAGCTGGAGTACAGATTATCCGGGACTGTTGCAGGAACCCGGCATTATCAACACCAACTCCCGGACTATTCAGGCAGATACCTTGCCGGCCCCACAGGCTATCGATTCATTGCTGCAGCTGGATGAAATACGGATCCAGTCTACGCGCATTCGTGAGCCGCTTCGCTATCAACCGGTTGATGTGCAGTACATCGATTCACTCCGGCTGGCATATTATCGGTCAATGCCGGTTTCGGCGGTCCTGTCACGCTACTCAAGCCTGTTCATTCGCGACAACGGGCCTGGTGGGCTTGCTGCACTTTCCCAACGGGGTTTGGCTTCGAGTCAAACCCAGGTGCTGTGGGAGGGCTTTCCCCTCAACAGCCTGTCGCTTGGCCTTGCCGATCTTTCGATAATCCCTTCAGGGCTGTTCAGTTCGGTTGAAGTAAGTCCTGGGACGCCAAGCAGCGCCTTTGGCGGGGGAAACCTGGGAGGCGCGATTTATCTTACCTCACCCCGCCCCGGACAACAAAACCGTCTTGAATTCATGCAATCGGCCGGCGCTTATGATACGTGGAACAGCCAGCTTCGGGCCGCCCATGAAGAAGGAAACTTGTCCCTGTCTGTTCAGGGAATTTACAGAACAGCCGAAAATGACTTCAGCTACTTCAATCGGGCCACCGGCCGGCAGGAACGCCGCACTCATAACGCCGGCCGGTCGGGGCATCTTTCAGGTACCGCCAGCTATCGGTTCTCACGGACCCGGATCCATTCGACTCTTTGGTATTTTGACATCCAGGAAGAGATACCCGGCAGCATTCTATCGGGTAGCTCCCGGGCTACTCAATCAAATCATGGCCTGCGATGGCTCAGCGGAGTGGAAACCTCAGCTGGCAGCTGGAACCTGAATATGCGCACCTTTCTGGAACGCGACCGTTTCGGTTATGAAGATCCCCCGACCGGAATTGACAGCCGGTTCCGGCTTGGCCGCACCCTGGCGGACGTTGATTTCAGGCGCCCGGCTTTGGGCCCGGTGCTCTGGCAGGGAGGGCTCAGCGGTGGGATAGAGAACGTGGATACGAACAATTATGGGGATGAGTACAATCGCCGGCAGCTGGCCTTTCGGCTGAACCCCGAAATCCGTTTCTCCAGCATACGTCTGCGTTTTTCCCCGACTGCTAGAGTGGACGCCTATAGCGATTTCGGATGGGTTCTGAGTCCATCCTTCGGGGCCAACTGGGAAGCTGTGGAGGAACGCTTTCACCTGAGAGGGATGGTCAGCCGTGATTTCAACCCTCCTTCCTTTAATGATCTTTATTGGGTTCCCGGCGGCAACCCCGGCCTCAATCCGGAACGAAGCTTCAAGACGGAAGGAGGCTTCGTTTACCTGCCGGAAGTTTCCTGGTTTGACTCGTTCAGCCTGACCACTTACCGGATCTGGCTGGATGATGGAATCTACTGGTTTCCCGACCGCGAAGGCGTATGGACTCCGTCGAATGTAGAGGAGGTGGATGCCTGGGGCGCAGAAGCCCGGCTGGATGTTCGATGGCAGGCAGATCCGGCACTGTTTCTGCTGATCCTGGGAACCGACTGGCGAAAATCTGAAATTGCAAGCCCACGCTTTCCCGATGATCAGGCGGCCGGCCGGCAAATGCGTTATGTGCCGGAATGGTCATTCCGAAGTGATCTAAGTATCCACCTGAATCCGGTAACACTGCATTTAAACTACCGGTGGACCGATCACCGCTATATCACGGAAGATCATACCTCCAGTCTTGATGATTTTCAAGTGCTGGACGTGATAGCAGCTGTTGATCGGGAGTTTATCGGGGCCCACTGGAACTTACGGCTTTCGGTCAACAACCTGTTAAACGAGCGGTATGAAATCATCCAATGGTACCCCATGCCGGGCCGTTATCTTGAACTCTCCCTCCGGATGGGCTTGCCCATGTAACAGCCGGCATCACTCCCGGAATCACTTTATTTCTGACAATTTAATCTAAATAACATCAAACATATCATTCAAATAATTAAACTGACACTTACCAACTACACCTGTTTACTGATCGCCGGAATTGTCCTTACCATATGCAGCTTTACAGCCTGCAACAACGATCCGGTTTCCAATTTGCAAGACGAAGAAATAGTCAGCCTGCTGGTTGCCAATGAAGGAAACTGGTCGGATGGGAACGGCTCCATTACCAGTTACGATCCGGAAAGCGGTCAGGCCGTACAAGAAAAATTTGAGCAGGTCAACGGACGCCCGCTGGCCGCCATTATTCAATCGGTGGTATTGAGTGGCGACCGGTTATTCATAATAGCCAACAATACCGATAAAATTGAAGTTACCGATGCCCAAACCCTGGAAAGTCTGGGTACCATTACATTCGATAATGACTTGACACCAGCCGGCTTTGCCCTTTTCACTGAAAGTAAAGGGTATATCAGTGACCTTTACAATCACTCGGTTGCTGTGGTGGACCTGGAAAGTTACGAAGTGGCCGAAACCCGAGTTGACGTTGGCAACAATCCTCAGGCTATGGTGGTGGCCGGAAACCGGCTTTATGTCGCCAACAACGGATTCGGTGAGGACAACACCGTCAGCGTCATCAACACCGGAACCGATGAGGTGACGGCTACAATCGAGACAGGTGCAGGGCCAGTTCAATTGTCCCCGGACAATCAGGGACGAATTTGGGTCGTCAGCAATGGAAAGAAAGCCTACGATGAAGACTGGAACCGCGATCCGGAAAACGATGTACACGGGCAAATCGACGTACTCAATGGGACAACTGAAGAGGTTATTGCCACCATTGAAACGGGCGGTTTTCCCCGGGCACTTGCTCTCAGTGAAGAGACCGGGCGGGGCTGGGTTGTCAACGAAGAGGCCGTTCAACTCATCGACCTGAACAACTATGAACTGCTCGACGAGGCATTTATCGACCGCAGTTTCAATGGCATTGGCCTCTCGCCGGTTGAAAATCGTCTGTATCTGGCCCACAGCAGGGGATTCACACAGGCAGGTCAGGCCATCACATATGATCTGGAGGGGGCTGCGGTGGATTCGTTTCAGACCGGCATCGCACCGAAAGAGTTTTTGTTCCGGGTGGAGGAGAACTGAATTTTGCCGTTTGGCTGGGTGGCAGACTCTATCCTTTGAATTGGGAAGGGCTGCTGGCCTGCTATACGCCAGCTATTCCATTTTTCCGGAATACACGTATGCCCTCATTGCTGTATTCGGCGTTTATATCTGGTGTTCTTGAATGAGCAAATGCCTGGTTGTCATTGCCGGCCCGGTCTGTCTCGGCTGCCTGAAGTGATGAAGAAGGATTATTCTATCCAATCAACTGTTGGCGAGGGCCCTCAGGTAACTTTGCGCAACTCGGCTGTATGCCCCGTTTAACTCATAAGCTTGCTCAAATGCCTGTTTTGCCTCATTAAGCTTGTTCATCTGGAAATAGGTGTTGCCCAGGTACCAGTAAGCTCGTTCTCTGACCAGGGGATCACTCTCGTCCAGTTCAACAACCCGTTCAAACCGTATGGCTGCCTCTTCGTACATCGATACATTATAGAGAATGGATCCGGCATTTATAAAAAGAAGAGCTCTCGAATTGGCATCACTGATATTATTCAGTTCACTTTCAATAACTTCTACAGCTTGTTGATATTGACCTTCATTTGCCAGTACAATTGCTTCGCGAATCACGGAATCACCGGTGGATCCTTCGGTTGTCCCGTCGGCAGATCTATAGTAGTCGAGTTCGATCGCTGCAATCGGTTCAATTGAACCCGACTCAGCACTGAATTGAAGCAGACCAAAAGCACCCACAATTAAAATCATTGCAGCGGCTGCAGCCATAAACCAGTTGCTCCGGTTCATACTTATGATGTTGCTTTCAGTTTCTCTCTGCTGTTCGTCAACGATTCCTTTCAGACTTGCAACTGTTTTTAAATAATCAAGAGCATATTCATTATAAATCAGTTCCGCCCATAAATCATCTATTTGCTCATCATCGAGTCGACCATGAACATATAGATCAATTTTTCTCTCGAGTTCCGGCTTAACACCTTTTTGTCCCGGCTTTGTTTCCTGGAGTTTCATATGATTGCTATTACAGTGTTAATAATTAATGTACAAAAGCATCAAAATTAAATAAAAAAGCAGTAAAGACTTAATCCTCATCATCTGCTAAATCGTTCAGATTGTACTTTGGCTTATTGGCTGAGCACAAACATAGATAGCTTTTATCTTTCTTCTGCTTACAAGACATTTTGAGCATGCATTTGTTACAATCAAGTATCATTAACTTTTTCTAATATTTCTTTTCCAAATCCGGTTGATATCACCTTAAATATCCTTCCATCGTATTGTACATCAATGGGTTGTTTAATTTTCAACAAGTTACCCACAGGGCTCAGTCTTAATTATTCAGGCCCTGTATTTTCAGAATTTTCAAATTAAAATCATGACCAGGCTATCGAATAATATGACAATACATGATTTTTTTGCCTGATCCATCATGAACCGTGATGCAAATGGATGACTATTTTCCAATATTCGGTAACTGCAAATATTATGATTGACTATTATTATTACCCTCAATAACTCAATGATTCCGAATGAAATCTGTACTTCTTATAACTTCGCTATTTGTTATTTCTCTTTCTGTCTACAGTATTCCGCAACCCGCAGATCCATTGCCTGATGATCCGGAACTTGATTTTAAAATTGGTCAGATGCTGAAGGTAGGTTTCCGTGGATTATCAGTTGAAGAGAGTTCTCATATCATCCGGGACCTGAAAGAGTATCACCTGGGGGCCGTGGTATTATTCGATTACGATGTGCCCACAAGAAGACCGGTCCGAAACGTGAAATCGCCGGATCAACTTAAAAAGCTCGTTTCTGACCTTAAAGAGCTTGCCTCGGCCCCGCTGCTGGTTACCATTGACCAGGAAGGGGGAAGGGTTGCCCGCCTGAAGGCTGACTTCGGCTTCCTTCCTTCGGTCTCCGCCCAATATCTCGGGGATATCGACAATCCGGACAGCACCCTTGCATATGTAGAAATCACTTCCCAAACTCTCAGGGATATGGGAATAAATGTCAATCTTGCCCCTGTTGTGGATGTAAATCTGAACCCCGACAACCCGATTATCGGTGGCATTGAGCGCAGTTTTTCCGATGACCCGGAAAAAGTAACCGATCATGCCCGCATTTTTATCGAAGCGCATAACGGCCAGGGGATCCTGACTACCCTGAAACACTTTCCCGGCCACGGCAGCTCCAAAGAGGATTCTCATCTCGGCCTTGTGGATGTAACCGATGTCTGGTCGGAAATCGAACTGATTCCCTACCGCAACCTGATTGAAAGCGGGGATGTGGATTTGATCATGACAGCTCATATCTTCAATGAACACTGGGATGATGAATACCCGGCAACTCTTTCCGGAAATGTAATTAACGGGATTCTGCGTGAAGACCTGGGCTTTGAGGGGGTTGTCGTTTCCGATGATATGCAGATGGATGCAGTCCGGTCTTACTACGGCCTTGAAACAGCGATTGAACAAACGATCAAAGCCGGGGTGGATATACTCGGTTTTGCAAACAACTCCATTTACGATGAAGATATCATCCCGACCGCTCACGGAATTATTAAAAAACTGGTTGAAGATGGCCGTATCTCCGAGGCTCGGATCGATGAGTCGTATCAGCGCATCCGGAACTTGAAACAGGTGCTGTGGTAATTGTTTGTATAATACCTTGGTTTTATGATGAATGCTGTTAAGTGGTTCAAAAACCTTGATTGTGCATGGGCCTGACCCTGTTTGTACACCGTCAACCCCATGGTGATATCAGCCGGGAGGCAGATCCCGTTTAAAAATAAGGTTGGCGATAATGAACGAAATTCTACACCTTTCTGCCAGTTTTCAATACAACCTTTTTGAGCGCCCATGAATAACCGATACTATTTCACCATCAAAGAGCTGGAAGAGAAATTTGAGGCTGCTGCCGGCCGGATCGAGGAGTTTCAAAACTATCAGCCCGATTTAATGCTCTTGAAACCCGGCCCTGGCAGGTGGAGCATTCATGAAATTTGCCTGCACCTGGTTGAATTCGGAAAACTCTACCTGATGGAAATGGACAAAGCGATCACTAAAGCCAACCCGATGCCGCAGCGCGACGACCCGTTCCGGCCCCGCTGGCACTTCCGCAGAATGGCCGCGTTTTTTGAACCCCCGTATAAATTAAAGCTCAAAACACTGCCCGTGCTCAAACCCGGCAATCATGAAGAGGTACGGAAGACGCTCGAGGAACTGGCCGACATCCAGGCCAATGTTCTGCATGTCCTGGAGCAGGCAGGCGCAAGCCGCTGGAACCTGAAAAAAATCAAAGCCAAAAACCCTGTATTCCGTTTTCTCTCGATGAACCTGATTGAATTGCTGGTGATCCTGGAAGTCCATCAGCGACGACACTTTTGGCAAATCGAGCAAAACCTGAAGGTGCTTGAAGGAGAAACCCGGGATGAATAACCGCAATTTTCAACAAAATAGTTGTGAGCTCCGAACGCTCATCTTTCCCCTCCCGTCGGCGGGAAAACAATTTCCCCCTACGGCTGTCGGGGCCCATTTTTTGTATCCCGACTGCTCGGGGTACATCTTATCCCCACGAAGTGATCATTTTTTGTACGCGTAGCGAAATGCGGGATAGACGGAGATAGCACTCAATTACGCAACCGAATCACTTCCCCGGCCTGACGGGCCTGGTAGATGACATTGCCGGATGTGACGGCATAGAACGGGGTGATTGGCGCCCCGGTCTGCCGCAACGCCCTGGCCGTCCAGGTGTTGGAGGTTTTTGGAACGTAGTAGAACCCATTTGCTTCAAAAAAAGCAGAATTTGAATACAACCCCTCAGCAGAATAAGTAATCTCTCCGGTATCAGTCAGCCGAAGCCGGTCATTGATGAATCTGGCCAACTCCTCCATCCCCTCTTCCGATACCCTTACCCTGATGACATCGCTACCGGAAAAGTAATTTTCGAGCGGGATATCCACCCCGACGACATGCAACACACTCCGGGTGGGCAGCAGTGCAGCCCGAAGCAGCATTCCCAACCCCGGATCGTCGTGCGGATAATAGCGATGATCACCCCAACCGAATTTCAGGTATTTGGCTTGCGGCATCTTCTCGTGCTCGGGAAATTTATGTTTGATAAACTTTGACTCGATTGCAATGCCCACATGCCATCCATGGCTTAAAATATAGACCGGCAATGGCCGCAATTCTTCATCTTCCGGATAAAGTTCCGTCACCGGACTCAGGCATCCGGACATTATCAGGCCAAACATTATAAGGATTGCAATATGCTGATGAACCTTGGAAATTATCATAACTTTGAATCCGGCATATTTAATGAATTAAGTTGGTTGATAATTTATTGTTTGAAATTCAGGGTTAATATCCATCTTCACGATTCACGGTATGAGCCAGCTCCATTCCGGACGACAACCGCTTGTAATTATCAATCAACTGCTGTGCCAATTCATTCGGATCCGTAATTGCAGCCACATGCGGCGTGATGGTAATTCGGGGACGGTTCCAGAACGGATGTGTGCCGGGCAGGGGTACTTTCTCAAACACATCCAAAACGGCCGCCTCAAGAATACCGGCATCGAGTGCATAGATCAAGTCTTCTTCGACAAGATGCCGGCCGCGTCCTGTATTGATCAAAAATCCCGGTTTTTTCATCTGTTTAAATAATTCCAGGTCCAGAATCCCATCGGTCTGGCCGGTAAGCGGGAGCATACAAACCACAATGTTGGATGCTTTCAAAAACGATGCAAGTTCTTTCTTCGAATAGGACTTCACACCTTCCAGCTTTTTTGGAGACCTGGACCAGCCGTTAACCTGCCACCGGTTCGCCGCCAGTTTTTCAGCTGTATATCCGCCTATCTCTCCCAGGCCCAGAATTCCGACGCTAATCTCCTCTTTGCTATGGTGGGCCAATACCTTCCAGATACCTTTTTGTCTTTGGCGGTAATACTCCGGAGTCTTTCGAATGATATTGAAGCAGCTCATCTCCACGTAATCAACCATCTGAGTTTTGAGAGAAGGCGAAACCAGTCTTGTAATAGTCACATCTTCAGGTATCGATGAGTCATCCATCAAATGATCAACCCCGGACCCCAGGGAACTGACCACCTTCAGGTTCGGGAACTGCCCCAGCAGATTTTCCGGATGATTCCAGGCAACGACCAGGTTTATCCGCTCCTTATTTGCGAAATCCGGCCAGATTTCAACATCCAGGTTGGGGTCGAGCGACTTCAGGGCCTTTCGAAAAGACTGCATTTCTCGGTCGGGGGCAATCAGCAATATGGACACGATGAACAGTTTGGTTCTGATTAACTGTAAAACGCCAAAAGATACATTATTGCGTGCATGTATGAAATTTGTAACAATCTCAAAAAATTATTGAACCAGGCTATCCCGAAAACCTCTGCAGATATCTTCCCAGGTTGTTGATGAATCTTTCAAATATTTTTGATTTACCTCCACTTCAATACCCAAATAATCATCCGTTGCCAATCTGCGCCTGAGATATGTTGCGATACCATCCGAACGGCCACGGTAAGGACGATTCATCCTGATCTGAAACCCGGGGAAAATGACTTTAAGTTTTTCACGCCATTCATAGCAAAATTTCTTCTCCTTATGATTACGGGGATCATACAGGAGCCCAATATCCACAGTTCTTTTCCTGCTTTTCCAAACAGGTGTAAAAGTATGGACACTCAGATGAATGAGCTTTTTAAATCTGGAAATAGCATGAACGGCATTTTCTTCAATTTTGTCCCGGTATGGTTTATAAAACTCACGGATGAGTAATTGTTTTTCTTCCTGTCTCAGATTTTTGGTTAACCTGGAAAAGCATTCGGGATGTTGCAAAGATCGATTCGGGTCAATCAGAAGCCGGGATATTGGAAAACAGTACAAATCGGTATCAAGAGTGTCGGCAATTGCCTTGGCCAGTTCCAGGGCCCCGGGGTCCCACCCCCTGTGTGAGTACAGCATATCATCATGGCCATCAAAAAGTGACTGATACCTATCAGGAATATGGTTGTAAGCGTGCTCACAACTTACAATCCAACAGGGAATTTTATGGAACGAATTGACAGCCATGATGCAGACAGTAACTGAGTTCCCGGCAGGTATTTTCAAGATTTCTGCGGCTTGCCGTACCTGCCAGGGAGTTAAGAATTCGCCTTGCTAACGGACCGTCATTGAAAATGATTTTCAACGGATTTCGAACTTCATCAGGGAATGGTTCCACCCTGTGAATTCTCTCAAACAGATCACTCCAAAACCGGTCTGCCTGAATTTCAGCCTCCCAAAAACCGAAAAGAGATAGAAACCGGCGGTTTTGAATACGGGCCCGATCTCCCTCTTTTATTACATCCATCAAAATTTTATAGAGCTCAAGTTCACTCCACTCTTTTTGCTCCTGCAAAGAGCTTAACTTCTCGTCAACCAAAAAGCGAATAACGGCTACGATGAGACTCAATATGGCGATATCGGCAATCGGGGCCTCCTGGATATCGATCACCCGCAATTCAATCGCCTTTCGGTCGAACCTTGTCATTGCACCCCTGGAGTTGAGCCATTCATCCTGCAGGATTCCTTCCGGATCAAAAGGTGCAATATCGCGATACATCTTTTCAAAAATCTGCTCCCGGTACTCTTTTTCGGAAAAAACAGTTTCAGGCACGATCAGGCCGGTAACAGATGGGATCTTTATTGAATTTGTTCGGTAAACTTCCATCCGGTAATCCAAAAACGGTTTAATTTCCGAGTCGGCGACCGGTGAGCTTGCCGCAAGTGCCGGGATAAGCGGCAGGACAATCCGGCAGGCAGCATGTAGCTTTTCAAATTCGTGATCGTTCGAAAAGGGAAGGTTTAAATGGGTACTTTGCAGGTTAGCCCAGCCATGTCCGCGGCAGTCGAAAATACGGTTATATGCTTCGTAGATCGGATTATACTCATGTGGCCAGATTTTCATCTCAGTATATGGATCCATCCACGGGTGCATGGCAGCAGGCACTAATATCGCATTTTCGTCTTCCAGAATTTTTGCAATAGCGGTCACTTCTTTCTGAAATTCACTGCCAAGCAATTCAAGCCGGCTGGCCGGGCCGTTGGTTTTGATTTCTATTACATGGAGTACCAATTCATTACTCCAGGCAAACGAATCACGTGAGATTTCATTTACAATTTTTCCGGAAGCTGTCTTCAACACTTTATCACTGATCGGAAATACAGAGAGTGAATCGCGATCCACGATCATATATTCCAATTCCACACCATATCCTTCAAAAAGGTTCAGTGGGCGCTTACGGTTAATGAGTGCTTCTATTTCGAACCTCTCTCTTTTTTTCGTTCTATACGCAACAATATCTCACTCATTACAGAATTGTAGAGTTCATCCTTTAATACCTCATCTTCGTAGCCCGAATCAATACTGGGATTATCATTCACCTCTATGACATAGATTTTACCATCGATTTCTTTCAGGTCAACACCATATAACCCATCTCCAATAAGGGATGCGGCACTCAACGCCGTCTCAACGACAAGCTCCGGAGCATCCGTTACAGCCATAGTTTCAGCATCTCCTGCATAGACCTTCCCTGCTGAAGTACGATCATATATTTGCCAGTGCTTCCTGGCCATATAATATTTGCAGACATACACCGGTTTTCGATTTAAAATACCTATCCGCCAATCATAAGAAGTTGGTAAAAAATTCTGAGCGATCAACAGATCCGACTTTTCAAATAAAAGTTTACTTTGATCTTTGAATTCACTGAGGTTATCAGCTTTTGATACCCCTATTGAGAAGGAACTGTCCGGCTGCTTCAGAATGAGGGGAAACCCAAGTGTTTCAGAAGCTTTTATATAGTTCTCCGAATTAATGATCATCGTCCTTGGCGAAGGAATTTTATATCTTTTCAGCAGTTCAGACAGATATACCTTGTTTGTGCATTTTAATATCGATTCCGGGTCATCTATAACGACCAGGCCTTCAGCGGCTGCCCGGCGGGCGAATCGATAGGTATGGTGATTGACACTTGTGGTTTCACGGATAAAGAGTGCATCGAATTCATTTAAACGCCCGAAATCCTCACGGCCGATTCGCTCTACATGGAAATCGAGTTCTTCGGCCGCCTGCTCAAACTTTCGCAGCGCTTTTTCATCAGAGGGTGGATTCACCTCATCCGGATTTACAAGAATCGCCAGGTCAAACCGGGTCTCCTTTTTTTGTATGGCACTGCTCCTGCCGGTGAAAAACTTTTGTGCTACCTCAACAACAAATGGCTTGTGATGATCGGGGATGTCGCTTGCCGCAATCGTTTGCAGGGAACTGAGAATCCAATCGTTATTACTCTTCCTGATAAATTGGGCCCTTAAAAATGGTGCTCTGAACAGAGAAAACAGGTGCTGGCTCAGTTTGTCATATTTTTTCGCTGTGTTTCTGCCAAAATAAATGCTCAGAGTAAAGTGATCAGCCAGAATCGGTTTAAGTGAATGCTGAATCAGGTGATCAAGTTCATCAGAAATTAATCTGATCATGGTTTGCAACTTCAAATCCTGTATTACCAAAACATCCGGCATCGGTTTATGTCCCCTGGCAGATGCAAGCAGTGAAACATAATATCCTGTACTCTGGTAGCGATAGCTTCTGCAAAGATTGTAGACTTTAGCGTATCTGATTGTGCTGAATTCATCATCCTCCAGGTACGTTTTTGCCGATACAATTTCAACTCCCGGAATTTCAAGCGGCCAGTTTTTTGGATGATTGACGATGATAAGATGCCGCATGGGACAATCCGGATTACTTTGGAGTGATTACAATCAAATTGGCATCATAAGTGACATTACCTAATAAAATTGCATTAATCACCCTGTCGATCTTCAATTGGTAGAGTTGTCCGCTACCCAATGGGTTTTGTTTAACAGGGTCTGCAATAGAAACCATACGTGTTTTAGGATCATACCCATTCAATATCACAAAATGCCCGCTTGGTTCACCACGGATGTCATCATAGACAAGATCCGGTCCAAATTCCCTTATTGAATTATAGAGATACGTGGCACTTAATCCTGCAATCACCGGAATACGTTTATTCAGATAACGGCGTATGATACCGGCCCTGAGATCTTCAAATCGGAGTCTGCCGCCAAGTTCCAAAAAACGGATATAAGCCTCGGTAGCACGTTTCAGTCTTTGATTTTTTTTAAATTCCAGTTGAAGTTTCAGTTTATCAATTATCTGACTGTTATCCAATTGCATCCATGAAGGATCAAAAATGCGCAAGTGATAGGTGTAAATGATCGCTTCATAACCACGATCCAATGCATGGCTGGCTAAAAGTGCCCCAAAGGTTCCACCTCCTTCCAGGACTTCGACTTCATTTATTACATCTTCCAAATCGAGGAAATCGTTGTAATACTCATAGATCGTGTGCAGGCACGTGGGGCCGCATGTTGTCTCATCAGGCTGTTGTTTGATAGGGACCGGGAGAGTCATCTGATTTTTTAATTTTAGGCTGAAATGAATGTACGAAGAAATAAAATCCGAACGAATAATGAGGAGAGCTGATTGTATAAGATTAAAACCCGGAAAAGTCGATGACTTCCAGCCGGCTTGGCATTCCAGAATGCTAAATGCTTTCGGTACCATCGACCGATGTTATTGTTAAAACACATGACCGGTTCCGGAAGAAGCCAATTTGAACCAAAATATTTGTAATTATGGAATGGAGTGTATATTTGTCGGGTGAGATTCACTCGAATTGGAGAGATCAGATCGAGACGGAGGCAAAGAAACAGGAACTGCCTGTTACATTTGCCACACCGGTGACCGATCACTCTGCCAGTGATAATTGTGGGGTTTTAATTCTGGGTGATGAGGAAAAGGATTTCTGGAAAGATCATAAAGGGGCAAAACTCAATGCAATCCGGACCCGCACGCAAATTGAACTTGCCGATATCGTCGTTGTGAAGTTCGGAGAAAAATACAGGCAATGGAATGCCGCGTTTGATGCCGGTTACGCGGCCGCACTGGGCAAAAAGCTCATCATCCTGCATCCGCCGGAACACACACACGCCCTAAAGGAAGTCGATGCGGCAGCCCTTGCCGTAGCGGAAACCCCGGAGCAGGTCGTCAGTATTTTAAAATATGTGACCACAAGGTTGTAAAATTGGGGCTATGGCAAGTAGCTGCAAGGCGTCATGTCCCGGTTACAGTATTTGTGAAATGATGCAGTTGGATGTATTGCGGCAGAACATTAATTGCCGTTTGCACCTTCGGCATTCATTATCCGAGTGATATGTCCAGGACCATCATTACGCAAAAACCGATCACGGTTCCAAGGGTCGCAATGTCGGTATTGCCGTGGCGCTGTGAAGTCGGGATCAGTTCTTCCACCACGACAAAAATCATGGCCCCTGCGGCAAATCCGAGGGCATAAGGCAAGATCGGCTGAATAAAAATGACGGCTACGGCACCAAGTACTGCCGAAGGCGGATTTACTATTCCCGAAAGCTGACCGTAATTAAAGCTTAAAAATCGCGAAACACCCTCCCCGCGAAGCGGCATGGATACGGCCATCCCTTCCGGCAGGTTTTGTAAACTGATCCCGATCGCAAGTGCGATTGCACCCATGACGGTTGCTGTACCTGTCGGGTCAATACCGGTTGCAGCAGCACCGAACAGCACTCCGACGGCAAGTCCTTCCGGAATATTATGGAGGGTAATGGCCATAACCAGCAACGTTGCCCTGCGCCAGGTGGTCTTCACCCCTTCAGCGGCATCTTTCGGCATTCCCAGGTGCAGATGCGGCACATATGCATCCGCAATCCGAATGCATAAAGCTCCCATTAAAAATCCTACGGTGGCAGGCATCCATTTGATGACCCCAAGGGCATCGGCCATTTCAATCGAGGGCTCGATCAGTGACCAAATACTGGCCGCGATCATCACACCGGCGGCAAACCCGAGCATACTGTCGAGCAATTTACGGCTTACGTTTCTGTTGAGGAAAACAACTGCTGCACCAATCGAAGTGGTAATCCAGCAAAAAGTACCTGCTAAAAAGGCCTGCGTGACAGGTCCAAGGTCAAGAAACCACGTTTTTATCGCTTCAAATTCCATTTTTTATCCGTTCATGTAAAATCACAAGGATACAAAATTCAAAGCTTTAAATAAAATTTTTAGCTTTGGCTAAATTTAATATGCCTGATTCGGCTGCTTTTTCACCTGCCTGAAGCAAAAATGGGCCGATGTACAGTTTGGTTACATACAACCATGCCCGTTTCCTATTGCGGCCGGCCAAATCACGATCGGGCAGGATCGAAACCGACAGCGCCGGGTTTAATCACAAAGACAGCCCCGATTCCATAACAGCGCCGGGAAATATCCGTGTTTTGCCCGGTGAGATTCGTTTCAAAAAACCTTATCTTTTCGATCTGTCATGAAACAGCCCGGCAGTTCTTTTTGTTAGACACCCACAGACCATTAATGAACATATTTTTAAACCAATCTATGAAGATCAACTTTCATAAAGAGGCGTTTGTAAACCGCCATATCGGACCGGACGACACCCAGATTAAAGAGATGCTTGAAACTGTCGGGGCAGACAGTCTTGACAAACTCATTGACGAGACCGTGCCGGCTAACATCCGGATGGAAAAATCTCTCAATTTGCCCGAGCCGTTGAGTGAAACCGACTACCTGGAAGATCTGAGAAAAACGGCGGCTCAAAACCAGCTGTTTCGATCATTCATTGGGATGGGATACTACGAAACGCTGACCCCGCATGTACTCCTGCGTAACGTACTGGAAAATCCCGGATGGTACACCTCTTATACGCCTTATCAGGCCGAAATAGCCCAGGGAAGGCTTGAAGCGCTAATCAATTTTCAAACCATGGTCAGTGACCTGACCGGTATGGAGATTGCCAATGCATCCCTGCTGGATGAGGCGACCGCTGCGGCCGAGGCAATGTCGATGATGCTGGATATCCGAAAAGGAAATAAGAAGAAAAAGGCGTTCAAATTTTTTGTGTCCGAGCTTTGCCATCCGCAAACCATTGCAGTGCTGGAAAACCGGGCCAAACCTATTGGTGTGGAACTGGTTATCGGTGATCACAAAAACCTGGATGTTACCGACCCGGAACTGTTCGGTCTTCTGGTGCAATATCCTGCCACAGACGGAATTATATACGATTACTCTTCATTGATTGAAGCGGCACATGAAAACGGTGTAAAAGTTGCCGTTGCCGCTGATTTACTGAGCCTCGCTATTTTGAGATCCCCGGGTGATATGGGTGCCGATGTCGTTGTCGGAGCAGCCCAGCGTTTTGGAGTGCCGATGGGTTATGGAGGCCCGCATGCCGGTTATTTTGCCACCCTGGACGAGCACAAGCGCCGGGTGCCCGGCCGTATCATCGGGGTTAGCCAGGATGCGGAGGGAAATCCTGCCTACAGAATGGCGCTTCAGACCAGGGAGCAGCATATACGCCGGGAGAAGGCGACCTCCAACATCTGCACGGCCCAGGTGTTGCTTGCGGTCATCGCCGGTTTTTACGGGGTCTATCACGGGCCTGACGGGCTGAAGCAGATCGCCTCACGGATACACGGGCTGGCCAGGCTTGCGGCCGAAGGATTGAATACGCTTGGGTATAAGATCGCCAGCGACCGGTATTTCGACACGCTATCCATTCCGGTGGATCAGCCAAAAATGGATGACATCCGCCGGGAAGCCCTGAAGCGAAAGGTTAACCTCCGGTATCAGGACAGCAACGTGGGCATCTCGTTCGATGAGGCGAAAGATTTGAATGATGTGGAACTGATTCTCGAGATATTTGCTGCCGCAGCAGGGAAAGAAAACAGGTTTGATGTGCAACAGAAGTCAGACAACGTATCGCTTTCGCTTCCTGATGAGCTGACCCGCAATACATCGTACCTGGAGCATCCGGTATTTAACTCATTTCATTCCGAACACGAGATGTTGCGGTATCTGAAAACCCTGGAGAACCGGGACCTGGACCTGACCCATTCGATGGTTTCTCTCGGCTCCTGTACGATGAAGCTGAATGCCACGGCGGAAATGATACCGATTACCTGGCCGGAATTCAGCAAAATTCACCCGTTTGCTCCTGCCGGGCAGGTAAAAGGGTACCGGAAACTGTTTGACGAGATGGAAGCATGGCTTGGCGAGATCACCGGCTTTTCGGCTGTATCGCTTCAGCCAAATTCGGGAGCCCAGGGGGAATACACCGGCCTGATGGTGATTCGTGCCTATCACCGGGATAAGAACAACGGTAACCGGAATGTATGCATCGTTCCCTCATCGGCACACGGAACCAACCCGGCCAGTGCCGTGATGGCTGGCATGGAAGTGTTGGTAACCAAGTGTGATGAGAAGGGTAACATCGACCCGGAAGATCTTCGGCAGAAAGCTGAGGCGAACAAAGACCGCCTGGCCGCCCTGATGGTCACGTATCCGTCCACCCACGGGGTTTTTGAAGAGGATATCCGTGAAATTTGTGATCTGATTCATGAGTACGGCGGGCTTGTTTACCTGGATGGGGCCAATATGAACGCGCAGCTCGGTCTGACCTCTCCTGCCCTGATTGGAGCGGATGTATGCCATCTGAATCTGCACAAAACCTTTTGTATTCCACACGGCGGCGGCGGACCCGGAATGGGACCGATCGGGGTCAATGACAAACTGAAACCGTACCTGCCCTCGCATCCGGTTGTGGAAACAGGCGGGGAAAAAGCGATACCTGCCGTAGCTGCGGCTCCGTGGGGAAGTGCCAGTATTCTTCCTATTTCGCACGCCTACATTCGCATGCTCGGGGCAGAAGGGCTGACGAAAACATCAAAAATCGCCATACTGAATGCGAACTACCTCAAAGACCGGCTGAAAGGGCATTATCCGATACTCTATACCGGCAGAACCGGCAGAGCCGCACATGAGTTTATCATTGACGCGCGCGGATTCAAGCAGAGCGCCGGCATCGATGCCACCGATATTGCCAAACGGCTGATGGACTACGGATTCCATGCGCCCACCATGTCGTTCCCCGTACCGGGTACGCTAATGGTGGAGCCAACTGAAAGTGAGTCCAAAGAAGAGCTTGACCGGTTCTGTGAGGCGATGATTGGCATCCGCAAAGAAATAAGTGAAATTGAGGATGGAATCGCTGATGCGGACTCCAATCTTCTCAAAAACGCGCCACATACACAGCGGGTGATGCTTGAAGGGGATTGGCTTCGTCCGTACAGCCGTGAGAGTGCAGCTTTTCCTCTGCCGCATCTGCGGTTCAACAAATTCTGGCCGTCTATCAGCCGGGTGGATGATGCCTATGGCGACAGGAACCTGATGTGTTCCTGTGTACCGCTCGAAGCCTATGCCGACGGCCAGGAACCGGCCGCGGTTTAGTTGACAGTAAACAGTTAACAGTAAACAGTTAGCAGTGGGCAATGTGTCAGTGTGTCAATTAACAGTTAACAGTTTGTTAACAACTCACGACTCACCGGACTCAGGACTCAGGACTCAGTTTGCAGTTGCAGTCTCTCCTTGAGGGGAGAAAAAGGTTGCGCGTTCAGCGCCAGCTTTTGAGGGGTGTTCAGTAGCAGTAGACAGTAGCAATAGGCAGTAGCCGCGGGCAGTTACTGAGTTACCAGTCGGTCAACTTTTCCGGGGCGAGCAGGTTGCTGAGTTCTTGTTCATCCGGCTGATCACGGAGGGTGATCCAGGGAAACAGCCGCAGGGCGGCATCGCAGTCCAACTCCCGAACCTGA
>SKRC01000003.1 GCA_007118695.1 Balneolaceae bacterium
TCGGTATTTTCCGGCAATGGCTGTGTCATAGGGGAACGGTCGAGATCGCCTTCCCAGCGCAGATCGTAGGGTGAAGAGCGTTCGGCATCGGTTCCGGCACCCTGTTCAACATTGAGTTCGCCCTGGGCTCCGTCGACATCACCACTTTCCTCATCACCTTCCTGGATCTGGTCATCTTGCGCAGTTCTGGGAGGGGCTTCCACGACCTCTTCCTGCTGTTGCTGAACCACTTCGGGGTTAATCTGATCGGTATCGGGAGTTTCAAGCACTTCTGCATCGATCTCCTCAAGCTGCTCCGAAAGATCTACAGGTTTGGCAGTCTCTTCTGCTTCCGGCTGGGGAGTCTCTTCCGGTTCGGGAATTTCAGGATCAGGTTCATCGGGTTCCACCTGGGGGGGATCAGGACGGGTAGCCACTTCTTCCTGCTGTTCTTCGGCGTATTCGGCAACCGTCCCGGTTTGAAATTCGCCCAGAGTTACCTCGATATAAGCAGGCCGGTTATCTACATCCATATGGATATGATAAAGAATCGCAAAGATGAGCAACAGAAGGTGCAACACACCGGTGACGGTTGCTCCAAAGCGGTTTTCATCTTTCAGATATTTTTTTAGCCTGTCTAACATTATTGAGTGTACCTTTCGGTAGCCATTACGATATTCATATTCAAAGCCTGTCCGATATTCATGATACGAACGGCATCATCAACCTTCGAATCCCGATCCGCTCGAATTACTAACGTTGCCTGAGGGTTATTCTGATATTCCTGCCGGATATGAGAGGAAAGATTCCCTCTTGCCACCTGGTTACCCTGGACAAAAAAGGTACCTTCCGAAGTAATTGCCACAGAAATATGCTGGGTATCGGTAGTAGTCCCTGCTTCAGCCCGCGGGACATCGACCCGGATACCGAAATTTGTCACGAATGACGAAGTCAGAAGGAAAAAGATGAGCAGCAGAAGGATGATATCCGTCAAACCCGACTGGGAGAACATCGTCAAAGGCTCCAGCTTTTTACTGTCTTTCCGAAAATCCATCAGACCTTAACCTCGGTTTTGTTCTTTTTGGGAGTTGGTGCCTGCAGCATGTCGATAAAATCGGCGGATGCATTCTCCAGTTCAAAAACCATGCGGTTGATTTTACCGATCAGGTAGTTGTAGAAGCCGTATGCGATAATTCCAACGATCAGGCCAGTTGCTGTGGTAATCAACGCTTCCCAGATACCACCGGCCAGTACACTTGGATTGACATTTCCCTGGAGAGCCTGGATATCCATAAATGCCCGGATCATCCCGGTGACCGTTCCGGTAAATCCGACCAGCGGGGCTACACCGGCTATTGTTGCCAGCCAGTTCATTCGGTTTTCGAGTCCGTAAATCTCCTTCTTGCCTGCATTGTGAATGGAATCCTGAATATCTCTGATTGGCCGGCCGAGTCGACGGATACCGCTTTTGAGAATTCTGGCCAGGGGTTTGTTGTATTTGTCGCAGTGGTCCAGGGCACGTGCCTGGTCACCTGATTTTAAAAGGGCTTCAATATTGCTCAAAAACGGATCGATCTCCATTTTTGAATTATTGACAAATCGCCATCTCTCTGCAATTACATAAATAGCCAGTACAGAGAGGATAAAAAGCGGGACCATTAGAACGCCGCCCTGCGACATAACTTCAAAGAAAGACATGGAAGACTCTTCCATTAACGCTTCACTAAGGGTATCGACGGGTTCGCCGTTTGCATTTTGAAACAAAAAGTTAATCATGGTTATTCTATTGAGGGTGTTACTGTATTAATCCGATAAAATGGTTGTCACGATAATTTTGGGGTAATTCAGAAGCTGCACTTTGAGCCTGAGATATGGTTTCGAACTGCCCGACTCCAATTCTCCACATGGTCCCGTGCTCTTCACTTTCTACAGGGTTCATTACGGCTCTGTATCCTTCATCCTGAAGTTCATCTCGCATTTCCCGGGCCCTGTTTTCATTTCGCATGGAGTGCAATATGATGCTGTAGTAACGGCCATCTATGGAAACGGCCGATCCATGCAATCCAAACTCCGGGTCAGCCGGTTCTTCAACTTCTTCTATCTCAGTTGGCTCAGGTTGTTCCTGATCGGCGGCATCAGCGGCTTCATCCTGCGGATCCTGATCAAGGTTTTCCATTGCATCAGCATCTACGGGAGCCTGGGGTTGAGGTACTGCCTGGGTTACTTCCCGGGGTGGAGGTTCCGCATCACCAAAAATGGAGTCCATCACACCAAAATCGATGGCCACAATCACTCCTACCACCAATACCAATACAAATACAATGGTAGTTACAAGCGTTTGGACAGGGTTTTTTTTCTTTTTTTCACCTTTTCCGGCCGTTTGTTTGCTATCCTGTGCAGCCCGGGATTGAGCTGCAGGCTGTTTCTTTTTCGATTCATCCACAAAAGAGGGAAAAATATCATCGAGGTCATCCTCTTTTTTTTCCGGTTCCTCCAATTCATCTGCATCCACAAACGACTGGGGTGTCAACCCGGTTTTCTTTTTCTCCGGTTTCTTATCCTTTTCCGGTTTCTTTTCCGGTTCCTCCTCTTTGGAGATCTCTTCTTTGGATTTTATCACACCGTGATCAAAATCGGCAAACGGATCAAAAGGTTTCTCCTCTTCTTTTTCTTTTTTCCCGGAAGGTTCATCTTTACTGCTCGTCACCTGTTCTTCCGATTCATCTTCGGCTTCTGTTTTCTCTTTCTTTTTTTCCGGTTTTTGACTTTCAGGCTTTTCCGGCTCTTCTTCACTTTCCGCGTCAAATCCCCAGACCGAATCTATTGCTGTTGAATCCTCTGCGTCAGGTTCCGGCTTTTCCTCTTTCTCTTCTTCTACCTGTTTGTCGGCCGATTCCCTCGGTTTCTTAATTTCCACAGGGTCCATACCTGCATATTTGAAATTGACTTCAGTCTGAAGGTCATCCGAGGGATCAAATTTCAGCTCACCTTCTTTGGAAAAATAAAACATGCCGAACCCTTTTATTTCCAGGGCTTTTCCCTTTTGAGCAGCTTCCTGGATGCGTTCAATAAGCTGATCGAGCTGCTGTTTAACGGCATCCAGTTCCATGCCTGTTTTATCAACAAGTAGATCTATGAGCTTCTGTTTGTCAATCTTCATTTTTCCCCGTTTTTTCCGGTGTAAATTCGACTACATCCTGCGGTGGCATCATCAATACCTGTCCATCGTCCATTTTCTTCTGATGTTGCTTGTTGTGAACAATTTCAAACCGGCCGAGTCCTTCAATTTCTACCGTATTCTTCTTGACAATCTCCTCGCGGACAACTTCCCTGAAAGCCTTAATAAAATTTTTATCCATAATCCTAAAACATCACTGTTATGCCGCCATAAATCTGAAATGGCCGCTCTTTAAAGCCTTCCCATATCTCGTATTCCTGATTTAACAGGTTCAGCATTTTGCCATATACGCCTATCCGGTCTGTAAGCCTTAATTCGACTTTTGTACCGAGGTGAAGATACGGATCGAGCTCTGTATTATTGAGGGTTTCCCTTGATCCAACGAAATTGCCCCAGCCTTCCACAAGCAATCGATCGACAGGCCGTATGCTGACAGCACCTTTTATTCCATAACTTTCTGTATATGGAATTTTTTGATCAGCCGATATCCTGGGGTTCTGCATGTACCCTTCCACATCAAACCAAAGCTTTTCCCTGATCAGATCTACATCGATGCCTGCATAAGCTCTTTGAATGGTTACATTCTGGTATTCAACCTGGTAGTGCCCGGGAATGGTTTCTATAACCGGAAAACCCACCTCATAATCGCTGCGTTGGAATACGGGATAATTTTTCCCGCTCAAATAAGAGACACCTGCACGTATCTTGTTATTTGCTATCGGCTCAACAGTTATTTCAGCAGCAGTTTTCAGGTTATAACTGTGTTTGAGCTGATTATCCGGCAAAAGAAATCGATTCTCCCGGTGCAGGTCAATATGACTTGCATGTTCAGGTTTTCCGATTATACGTGCTGATAAGGTTATTCGATCGGAAACATAATGGTCGGCACGGACATCGGGAGCCACATAAATCGTGGAATTATCAGCCGCATCTGTAACGTGATACAAACCGAGTGTGGCATTCAGATTGGTCCGGTAATTAAAAAACCGGTTATACGTACCGCTTGCACCCATCACTGACCAGTTTTCATTTTCACCTTCCATCCGTCCTGAACTCCCGGCTTGCAGATCAAAGTTGACGGCATAGGTTTCGTTGATACGCTCACCTGCCCAGGTATATCCGCCGTCGGCAGTCACACCCCAGTCATTCAAATCCGATGAAAAACCCATCTCCTCTTCGTCCAGTTCGATAGAATTGAACCAGGCATTTAAACCTATATCAAGATGTTCTATGCTGTTTTGATACCATTTAACGCGGGTGCCTGCACGCAGATCAGAATAAGCCTTACGTCCCGGATTTTCGGTACTTTCCAGGTTGTCGCTTTCAAGCTGAGGCAGATAATTGAAATCTGAACTCATCCCGAAATTGGCTCCAACCACAGTCCGGTCACCGATTTTGCCCCGGTAGTTCGACTCCAGGTCGAAATAACGGAAGGAGCTGTTATGATCGAGATGTCCATCTCCGGAAGTATGCGTGAGCGATCCGGAGAGCCATTGATTTTCACTTACTTCCTGATTCATATGGACTTTGGCTTCAGGGCTGAGCTGGTTTGCAAAGCCAACCTGGGCATAGCCGATGCGGGGCGTTGCATACGGGAAGAATCTGTATTCTGGTTCTTCAGGCCGGGATAGTTCATCGATAGGAAGTTGTGCGGCAATATCTTCCAGTTCTTCAAGAAACGGAGAACGATCCGGATCTACCTGGTACACCCTGGAACCCGGCCGGAATCCGAGTATTGGCTGGCGCTGAAGCCCGGGGAACCGCGCGCGGTATTGACTCCGGATCTCAATGTCCTGGGGGTCTATGTCGGGTAGAAGCGATCCATCGGGTTCCTGGGCCTGCTGGCCTGAGAGCGATTCGGTGCAAAGCAATGCACCGCCAATCATCAAAGTGATTATAAATAATAATTTGTGCATCCGGGGTAGTCGATACATGTTGTGGAATGTTGTAATGTATGAAATTTTATTTAGCAATTGAACGGCAAGAGGTTTTCCTTCTGAAAAAAGTTTCCATCAACCCTGATAATGCCATCAACGTACGAATTTACTTTTGAGTGTGTAATATTTATCAAACCACAAAACAGCGGCACCGGTAATGAAAACCAGGATCACAGTCACCCCATGAGCGATGGTCGCATAAGTGAGTGCGGTAACAAGGGGTACGGAAAACAGAACCCAGAGGCTTTGCTGTATAAACAGGTGGTAACTTCCAATTCCACCTGGTGTGGGAACAGCCACACCCACTGCAGAAATAATCGTAATCACCATCGCTTCCATGATCCCGAGATTATATAGCTGATGCAGATCCAGCATCCAAAACGGCAGGTATGCCATTATAATATATCCTATCCAAATAGCGCCAGTGTAGAGAAGAAAAAGAGGCCAATTTTTTACGTCTTTCACAGAAATCAGGCCTTTCCAGAACAGAGTAGCAAATTCTACAAATTTGGAAAAAAACGGATTCTGAATTTTATTCTGCTTTTCAAGGTACCGGAGGATCCGGAATCCCGCCCAGGTGCCAAGAATAAGAAGCAGAATAAGAGTGGGAAACACAAGATAGATATTGACCGTCCAGCCTTCTGTGCCAAAAATCTGGTTCATAACCTGTTGGTCACTGACAACATAGAAACTGATGATCAGCAAAAAAACGATCAGGCAGGCCATATCAATGATGCGTTCAAGGACTATGGTACCAAGCAGATTACCCGAACTGATGTTCAATTGCCGGCCTACATAAACCGGCCGTGAGACTTCCCCCAGGCGTGGAAACACATTGTTAAATATATAACCTACCATCACACCGGCAAAAAGTGTAGACCGGGGCGGTATTCGATCCAGGTCGGTCAAAAGTAACCGCCATCGTTCGGCACGCAGAAAATGACTTGCCAGCATGGCTATGGTAAACGGAATGATCCAACCAAGTTTTATCGTTGTAATTTGTTGCCAAAGCTCCGGCAGATCTACTTCACGAAAGGCGAGCCAGAGAAAAAAAATGGCAATGAGCAGGGATATGAGAATTTTCAGGGCTCTGCGAAGCATGGAATGACTTAATGTCTCAATGTCTCA
>SKRC01000164.1 GCA_007118695.1 Balneolaceae bacterium
ACACTGTAACACTGTATAATAACACTGACACACTGTATAATATGTCAATAATTACAACACACAACCTCTCGAAAGTCTACAATCCGGAGACCGTTCCTGTGCACGCTTTGCGCGATGTAAACATTGAATTCGAAGAGGGAGAATTTACCACCGTTCGCGGGCCATCGGGTTCCGGGAAAACCACACTATTAAACATGATCGGGGGGCTCGATAAACCTTCTGATGGATACGTGGAAATTGACGGAACCCGAATCACCGGCATGAAGGACAGGAAACTGATCGATTTCCGGCTCAACAACATCGGTTTTGTATTTCAGGCCTATAACCTGATCCCGGTTTTTACGGCGTATGAAAACGTCTCTTTCATCATGCTGCTTCAAAAGCGAAGCAAACAGGAGATGGAGGAACGGGCCAAAGAACTTTTGGCAGCCGTTGGCCTGGAAAGCAAATACAATTCCCGCCCGAAAGAACTCTCCGGCGGAGAACAACAGCGGGTTGCTGTTGCGCGGGCCCTCGCGTCACGGCCCAAATTCATTCTGGCCGACGAGCCGACCGCAAACCTGGATACGAACTCTGCGATGAACCTGCTTGATATGATGGAGAAAATGAACAGGGAAGAAAACGTCACCTTCATCTTTTCCACCCATGATCAGCGGGTAATCGACCGGGCAAGGCGTGTTATAACTATGGTTGACGGGGCAATCCACAGCGATGAACGCAATTAACCCGCATTTTTAACAAAATAGTAATGAGCTCCGAGCGCTCAACTTTTACCCGCGAAGCGCAGCGATCCCCCACGACAGCGGTCGGGGCTCATTATTTGTATCACGACGGCGGGGAAACGATTCCCCTCCGACGGTTCTCAGGAATCATTTTTTGAACATAGCGGTGAACCGAGCGATCCGGAGCATATATCCCGATTTGATCGGCAAAAAAAGTCGGATAAAACTTGTCGAAGTCATAGCGATCGGGACTCATTTGTTGTACCCCGACGGCGGTCGGGGTACATCTTTTACCTCCCGACAGTGGTCGGGACTCATTTTTTGATCGCGTAGCGTACATCTTTTCCCCACGGAGTGAAATGTGGGTTAGAACTCAATAAACTTATTGCAGAATAATAGCTCAATGAAATACCTGATTATTATCCCAATAATTTTTTTTATCACACAACCGGCCAGCGCCCAGTTAACCGACGACATCCACGTCAGCGGTTATGTGCAGGCAATGCCGCTTTGGATTAAAGCGGATTTACCCGGGCTCACCGACGATTCCTTTTGGGAATACCGGATGCAGAACCGGTTAAACCTGCGGTGGGACATGACATCAAGCTGGACATTCAACTGGCAGATGCGCACCCGGATATTTGCCGGTGACCTGGTGAATGATATCCCCTTTTATTCCGATGCCATCGATATCGATGACGGCTATTTTGATTTGTCCTGGCTGATGGTCGACCGCGATAAATGGATTCTCCACTACATCCCCGACCGGCTCTACACACAATGGGACAACAGCGAGTGGTCGGTGAGAATCGGGCGGCAACGCATCAACTGGGGCATCAACATGATCACCAACCCCAACGACATTTTTAACATCTACTCGTTTTACGACTTCGACTACCCTGAACGTCCCGGAACCGATGCCGTGCGAATCCAGCATTTCACCGGAACTTTTACCCGTTGGGAGCTGGCTGGGAGTCCTGCAAGGGAAGGCCGTCAATCGACGGCTGCTCTGATGTACGGTTTCAATACCCGTGGCTACGATATTCAGGTGCTGGGCGGCTATTTTCGAAATCGCCTGGCATTGGGTGGCGGCTGGGCGGGCAATATCGATCAAACCGGATTCAAGGGAGAATTTATGTTCTTCACAGACCTTGAAGAGAACACCGTACAGCATTCAACCAATGTTGTTCTTGCCGTCGGTATCGATCACATGTTCGACAACAGTTTATTCCTCATAGCAGAAGGCCTGTATAACCGGGCCGGCGGCCGGGATGAATTTCTCCTTCTGGGAGAGCCTCTATCCGCCGATAACCCATCTTTTTCGCGCTTCCAATTTACAAGTCAACTCACCTATCCGTTTACCCCGCTATTGCAGGGATCGCTTGCCGCCATTTTCTACCCGGATGAACAGGCCGTCTTCTTCGCCCCATCCATCACTTATTCGGTCACACAGAATATCGATTTCAATATGCTTACACAGCTCTTTGCCGGCAGTGATGATTCCCCGTTTGCAAATGCAGGTAATGTGGTGGCCGCATCGCTGAAATGGAATTTTTAAGAAGTTCCTTCCATTATTGGTCGAGGCGGATTTAAACTTTGCGCTCCATAACAGTTTCAGGATATACCATCCGCATCGCCAAAGTGGAACGGGAGTACGGAATGTAAACTCAGTTTATTGAACTGAAGTTTTTTAAAACAGGTGAAAACAACACTTATTTTGCAGTATTCACTGTTTTAAAATATACTATAATCTGTTTAATGACCTGGCAGTTATCAAATCAAAACCCTCTCCGATGCTTAAAAAAATGTTCAGATACCTTACCCTCCTTACCTTCTCTTTAATTCTTATCTCTTGTGCCATAGAGCCCCAAAATTTCGAAGAGCTTGCAGAACAGTCACTTGCTGAAATTGAAGGGTCATTTGAAATACCCGGCCTGCAGTCCGAAGTGCGCGTGCTGAGAGATGAATGGGGTATTCCGCACATCTATGCCGACAATCAACAGGATCTCTTTTTTGCACAGGGTTTCGTCCAGGCGCAGGACCGCCTCTGGCAAATGGATATGTGGCGCCGGGTGAATGAAGGGCGTCTATCCGAAATCCTGGGCCCTGAAGCCGTAGAACATGACAAACTTGCACGATTGATACAGTTCCGCGGTTCCTGGGAGGAAGAATGGACAAGTTACCATCCCGACGGGAAAATGATTTTCGAAGCGTTTGCCGACGGCGTAAATGCTTACATCGACCACATCGGCGACAACCTGCCCGTAGAGTATAAACTTACCGGACTGGAACCCCTGAGATGGACTCCCGAGGCATCCACTGGCCGGGTGGCTACAGCACTCCCGCTGGGTGCGGCCCGAAGCGAACTCAACCTTGCACGCCGAATTGCAGAGCACGGCATTGATGAGGTGAACCGGCAGGAAGCACCGCGATACAATAACTGGATCGACCTGGAGATCCCGGATGGGTTGGATTTCTCCATCATCACGGAAGAAGTTGTTCAGGCGCTTGGACACTTCTGGCAGGGATTCCCAAAGCCGCCGCTTCTTCCAAAATATCGGGAGTGGGATGAAGCTATAGCGTCGTTGAACACCGGTGCCCGGGAAACGTCACCCGGCAGCAATAACTGGGCTATTTCCGGGGAGCTGACCGAAAGCGGTCATGTGCTTCTTGCCAACGACCCGCACAGGGGTGTGACCAATCCGTCGCTCCGCTATCTGATCCACCTCAATAGCCCGGATTACAGTGTAATCGGCGCAACCGAACCGGCCATTCCGGGAGTGGCCATCGGGCACAACGGACGTGTAGCGTGGGGTCTGACCATTGTTGGCACCGACCAGGCCGATGTATTTGTAGAGCAGCTCAATCCGGAGAATCTGAACCAGGCACGCTGGCAGGATGAATGGTATCCGCTGGATAACGAGCCAGATACCATTTTGGTTCGCGATAGCGACCCCGTCATTGTGGAACACAAATTCAGCAGACATGGCCCTGTTTTTTATGTTGACTCCACAAACCACGTGGCTTATGCGGTTCAGTCTACGGCGAATGAACCGGGTACAGGTGGTTACCTGGGAGCACTGCGACTTGCCGATACCGATAACTGTTATGAATTTATGGAACAGCTCGCCTGGTATAAATCTCCGTCAGAAAATATGGTCTGTGGTGATGCTGACGGAAACATCTCCTGGCTGGCGGCTGCACTGACCCCGAAACGAAGTGAAGGCTGGTACGGACGCATTCCTGTCCCCGGAACCGGCGGATATGAGTGGGAAGGGTTCCGAAGCCATACCGAACTGCCCCAGGAGATCAATCCCGATCGCGGCTGGCTCGGTACGGCCAATCACGACATACAGCCTGAAGGATATTATCCCCCCATTATGTTTCGTGCAAGCCCGTCACTGCGCTGGGATCGTCTGCAGGAGATGTTTGAAGGTGTAAGCAATCTTACCATTGAAGACAATGAACGGATGCTTCATGACGCGGTGTATCCCTGGTTCGAAGATGAGTTGCCGCTTTTTGAAAGCTGGACTACAGACGATCCGTATGTTGAACAGGTTCGGGCTAAGCTTACAGAGTGGGACGCTGATTATCACAAAGAGAGCATGGCTGCCGCCGCACACAACCGCTGGAGAAACCATCTCGACAGCGATGCGCGGGATGAGACCGTGCCTCTGGACAGAAGAAGAGAGTTATCCGAAACCGCATTGATCGCAGCAGTAGAAGACCTTCGCGAACAGATTGGAGAAAACATTGACGAGTGGCGATGGGGCCGGATTCATCGCAGTGAATTTCCTCACTGGCTGGTAGGTGCCTATGATATTCCATCCGTTGAACGCTCGGGCGGAGGCGGGGTGATTGCAGCTACAGGAGCCACATTTCGTGAGATTATCGACTTTGCCGACCTTGATAATTCCCGGGCCACCAGCACCCCGGGTCAGTCGATGCAGCCCGGAAGTCCGTTTTATGACAACCTTCTTCCGCTTTGGGGAAACGAAGAGTTCTTTCCACTGCTCTACACTCCCGAGGCCGTCGAGTCAGGCACCGTTTACCGGCTTATTCTGACAACGGAATAAATACCATTCTCCATTGCATTATCCGGAATTTTTGGTCACGGGTATTTACTGACAAAACAAAGAGGATACAGATATTACATTCGCTTTATTAATTGGTGAGTAATAATTTTTTTTCGGAAAAACTTTCTGCCAGGTGTACTGGCAATCCATTAACCAAGCCAAATGTTTTCGCCATTTTTTAACCAACAACAATTTCAATATGAGTCAATGACCTGAAATGACGGTATTCATCAATTCAGAAGACAGGTTATCGATTGCCTGTAATGTACTACCGGGGAAACAGCCGACAGTGATGTTCATGCCGGGGTTTTTCTCTCACATGCAGGGAACTAAAGCACTCTGGCTGGAACAATGCTGCCGGGAGCGGGGCCAGGCATATGTCCGGTTTGACTACCGCGGCCATGGAGAATCCGATGGCAGATTCGAGGAGGGAACCGTCTCCGACTGGCTGAATGATACACTTTTGATTTTGGACCATGCAGCAGATAAACCGGTTATTGCCGTGGGATCGTCCATGGGCGGATGGATCGCATTATTGGCTGCCCTTGCACGCCCGGGGGCCATTACAGGCTTGGTGGGCATTGCCTCTTCGCCGGATTTCACCCGCACGATCTATGAGAAGAGGATGAACGACGATCAGCGCAGGGAAATCGACCGGCAGGGATTTATCCGGCAGCCGAGTAAGTACCAGGAGGAACCGGTTATCATTACCCGGAAGCTGATTGAGGATGGTGAAAAACACCTGGTGTTGGATCGCGATAAACTGGATCTCGACATTCCGGTTTGCCTGATACATGGCAAAAAAGATGCTGATGTCCCCTGGCAAAAATCGCAGGCCCTGCAAAAATTAATTGGCAGGGATAAATGTGAGTTGATCCTGGTGCCCGATGGCGAACACCGCCTCTCCCGCCAGCAGGATCTCAAGCTGATCGACCGGGCTGTTCAAAACATCACTTCCCTGGCAGATTCTGAATGAGTCCTGCCCCCGTTTCAAGGAACTCAAGTTCCGTATAAGTTTAAAAATCGGCCCCATTTGCCTGTGAACACCCCTTCCTGAAAGATCAGGATAATGCTGAATCAGTGAACACCCCACAAAAGCTTGCGCTGAATCTACGAACACCCCTCAAAATGAAATGCTGAACGCACTTCATTTTTCTCCCCTGGTGGGGAGATATTCGTTGGGCGTTCAGCACAACGAATTGAGGGGTGTTCGTCAATACGGGCACGAATAGTTGATCCATGACCAAACCATTGTAATTTCAGGGTTTATCCCAATATTCACCCTCTTTGACAGTCGCCAGGTCCAGGATTCCTCCTTTTGCAACACCCCATGGCGGGCGGGATTCGACGGCAAAAGAGACGGCGAGCAGACCGTTTTGCAGGGTCAGATCATC
>SKRC01000294.1 GCA_007118695.1 Balneolaceae bacterium
ATGCCAGGGCAAAACACGAGGAGTATATCACCAATGTGGAAGGTGTATTTGCCGCCGGCGACATGCGGCGCGGCCAGAGCCTGATTGTCTGGGCGATCAATGAAGGCCGCGGTGCGGCACGCGAATGCGATCGCTGGCTGATGGGAAGCACGGAATTGCCATAAAAGCTACATGCATACTATTAAAACAGCCGGGCGCACACACAAAAATAGCCTGAACAATTTGATCAGGCTATTGTGATTTTAAAAATAACTATATTTACTAAAGACTCTAATTCGTGGTTGGTTGCTGACCAGGGTCCAGTGGGTTAAACACAGTTTCATGTTCGGGAAGAGGCAGGTATTCCCTGAAACCATAACAAATTGTAGCCTCTTCATCTAATACAGGCGTATCATCCACCATTTGATAAACCCATAGGTCTTCAACACAACTTGTCAGTTCTCCAAATCTTCTGGCATCATAAAAACCAGTATTCCGCATGAAAAGTGCAATGCGGCGTTCACGTCTTATATCTTCCACACTGGCTTCTCCAAGCGGTGGCAAGCCCGCTCCCTGCATTACACGTACCTGGTCGATGTAATCGGCCGCTGCTTCAGGATTTCCAAGTTCCAGTTCAGCCTCTGCAAGAATTAATAAATTCTCTTCAGCTGAGGTCAGATATGTCGGAATTCCTGGATCAGTTCCTGCGTATGGAGGTAAAGCGTAATGAAGTGTATTTACATGTGGTTGGCTTTCTCTGTTATTATATGGAGAGGTACTAAAATCAACAAATAAATCACCTCGTGCATCCCCTTCATGTTTGGCAGCCTGAACAACACGGGTTGAAGGAAGCATCCAGATATTTGCCATCCTCCAGGTAGCAGTTATAGATGTGAGAAAAGTAGCTTCATCACTGGCTATCTGGAATGTTCCAATATTGTTCTCTAAGCCATTAAGAGCGGTATCTCTTATCTCTGTCCATTCAGCCTGAGTAATGTCATCCCTCTTTTTGCCGGAGATAAGATTACGGGCAATTAACGTATTGGCAGCCTGTATAAATGACGTTTCTGTAATATTTGAACCGAAAATAGCCGGCTGAATATCATTAATAATAGAGCCTATACCATTGGAAGCGTACTCTATTGCCCGGTTGAACATCCTGTTAGACTCTTCAAGTATGTCATCCGGAGTCAGATAATTATTATTAGTCTCTCCGTAAGTATCTACAATCAATCCATATTCATAAGCCAGACCTATTCTGGAATAGGAATATCCTTTCCAAAAATAGGCCCACGCAGAATATCCGTGTGCTTTAGCTTGTGCATTTCCGGAAAAGTCCACTTCACCACCTTCAAGCGTCTGAAGAATAAGATTGGCTTCATTATTAATGCGATACATACTTTGCCATTCCAGCTCGACACCTCCTTCCGGATCATCCCGCCGATTTATGAATTCAATCCACTGAGGCTGAGTTCTGCCGGTAGCATCAACTTCAGGCGGCCTCACTTCGGTGCCATCACTGTAAATAATCCTTTCCGGATTTCCATGAAATCGGTTAAAGTTAAAATTAACCCATGGCGCAACTGCATTATCTGCCATATGTTCATGGATTTGCCAGGTAATCCATTCAAACCAGCCGCCGCCCTTTGAATAAACACCACGAGCTACGCGTTTAATCCCTTCTTCATTTTCTACAATATCGGGGGTAGGGTTATTCGGGTTTGTAACATTTAAACCTTCTTCACAGGCGATGGAAGTTAAAAGCACAATACTGAATACCAGTATGGGTAAAAACAGTTTTCTGAAATTCATAGTAAAAGATTTTTATAGTTTATAAAATCAACCTAAAAATTGATTGTGGCATTGAATGTTATCGTACGATAATTCGGATAGACAAATGTATCCAATCCTCTGAATCGTGTATCCTGATTGCCATGAGACACATCCGGGTCAAAACCACTATAATTAGTCAATGTGAGAAGATTCCGGCCGCTTATTCCAACGGTAAGGTTTCTTGCCAGATTCCTTTCACGTAAACCCAGAATTTCAGAAAAGTCATATCTTATCGTCATTTCACGTAATTTCAGGTAAGATCCGTCTTCAACGAACAGTGATGTATCTCCATTTCGTTTGGTCGCATGATAAATGCGGTATGGCTGGGGCTCATTTCCATTATAATCTGAAATAATACTGTCATTCCAGGGCAAAGGTTCACCAACTCTTTCACCGCCATCTATTAAGACGCCGCGGTCAAAGTCGCTGTGGACACCGGAATTGTACATCCACCACTTGGTTGCATTGTATAAATCCAGCCCCTGTACCCAATCAAGCTGGAACGCAACATTGAAATTCCCATAGGAAATATCATTTCGCATGCTCAATGTGAAATCGGGAGTCGGATCGCCAATTTTAACCTGTTCATCTACCCACTCGATTCTTTTGGTATATCTATTGACAGCATGCCCGTCTATAATTGTATAAATTTCGCTGCGCGGACGGAGTACTGTCTCATTGTTTATCGATACTTCTACTTCCTCCGGAATATAAAATTCTCCATCAGCATCTCGCTGATCCAGGGAACTGACCGGTTTTCTGCCAAACATGGCTCCATATACTTCCCCTTCTCTGAAGATATACGGAACACCGCCCGGCCCGTCGAGAATCAAATCTTCACCATTGGCTATACGATCAACCATGGTTTCGCTCATTCCAAAATTAAAACGGGTAAACCAATTGACACGACGTGAGTTGTACACCATAGCATCAAATGTGATATCCAATCCGCTGGAAGAGAGATCAATGGCATTGTTGAGGAGTGCATTACTGCCTATGGATAGCGGGGCTTCAAGGCTTTGAATAACTCCGATATTATCCCGGTCCCAATAAGTGACACCGAAACCAATACTGTTAAACCAACTCTCACCAAACCTGAAAGCTACATCGGCCCCAAGTTCCAATTCTTTGGATTCTTCTACAGCAAGCTGAGGGTTGCTGGCTGTCGCCGGAGAAGATAAATAACCAATACTACCAATATTACCCTGATTTCAGGTAACGAATCGTTGATAAGCTCCTGGCTGCGTACCTGCTTCACCGTAGGCTGCACGAAGTTTAAATTCTCTGAGAAAATCCTGGAATTGTGGTAAAAATTCCGATACTCTCAAATATACATCCGCTCTCGGGAAGTAACTGAATTCAGCCCCTTCACCAAATGCGGATGACTTATCAGCACGAAAACCTAAAGAAAACCCACCATACTCATCAATATCAAACTTCTGATTGATAAGGTATCCATAAGTAATAAAAGTTTCTCTGAATTCGTCTACCTCAGGAATCGAACCGGAGCGTATCGTTTCTAATCCAAGCCCCGGAGGCATCTCATCAGCCCGGCTGGTCATACGATTATATTTTTGTTCACGCCAGTCGAACTTGAAAAGTGTAGTAGATTGAATTGGCAGCCCTATTCTGAAGTCGCTGCCTATGTCGCGCCGTAAAAATACATCCAGAATTGAATTCAAATTTCGATTTATATAAGCATTACGTTCGAAATATCCTGCCGGACGAAGTAACGCGTTATTGGTAAATCTCTGAGCATTCCTTTGCAAACGGTCAAAATTTAAAGAATACCAGTCAAATCCGAATTTGTAGTCAATTTCAAGATAATCCAACGGGGTAAAATTGGCACTGGCATTACCTATCAATCGATTTGTTTCCGTTTCCAATTTATTGATTTGCTTGAAAAATAAGGCATGTGTGCTTACAGAACCTTGTTCCATAATAGGTGGATAAAAACCATCCGGATCGGTCCATGTAGCATCTATAAAAGGTGGTAACGTTAAGAGAAAACCGAGTCCTGATTGAATATTGTTGCCACTTTCGGTGACACCGGTCCGGTTGGAGTTGATATAATTGGTTCGTAAACCCAGTTGCAGAGATTCTCCAAGATATGTATCGGTATTCAGGCGAAATGAGGTTCGCTCAAATCCAACGCCCTGCTCTATCCCTTCCTGATCCATATAACTGCTTCCTATCAGGTAGTTATACCTGTCGGTTCCCCCGGAAATGCTCAGATTATGGTTCTGTGTTGCACCTCCATCATAAAAAGGAGAGATATTGTCATAAAGACTCAATGGTACCTGATTTCCATCCGGGTCGATATAGCCAATAAATTCCCTGTTGTTTAATGTGTTAGTTCCGGATGCCGGACTAGGATCCGGTGATGGAATTACCCAGGCTCCGGTATTTGCATCAAAATCCATATTCAAAATGTACCCATCATCATTGACTGGATAAGAATGTCGTTCCATCAGTTCCACTCTTCTGCTCTCATTTAGTTGATCAAATGACCAGGATGTATTAAATGACACTCTTGTCGGACCTGCTTGTCCGGATCGGGTGAAAATTTGTATAACACCATTTGCCCCCTGAGCTCCATAAAGGGTTGATGCCGCTGCTCCTTTTACGACTTCAACTCTTTCAATATCATTAAAATCAATATTGGAAAGCATACTCAACTGATCATTATTCGTACCAACGGCATAATTGGATGCATCAATTTGAACACCATCCACCATGATAAGCGGACGTGAAGTCCCCATTGTATTAATTCCGCGAAGTATAATTGCTGCTGGCGATCCAGGCTGGCCGGATGGAGTAACGGTAGCACCGGCAATTTTACCTGTTAATGCCGATTGAAATGTATATGTGGGAACCAGTGTCAGATCTCGTGAACTTATTGATACAACATTCGTCCCTAACTGCCTTGTAACCGTTTCAGACCCAACCCCTGTTACTACTATTTCGTCAAGCCCGAGGAAATCCTGCCGTAATTCGAAGTTTACTTCATTTACTCCCTGGGAGATACTAACCTCCTGCCGAAGTGTTTCATACCCGACATAAGTAACCCTTAACACATAGTCACCAACAGGGATATTCATTAAAGAAAATTGCCCGTCAATATTGGTAGATGTACCTCTGTTAAGCTCTGAAATAAACACAGTAGCTCCAGGCAAAGCTTCATCGGATATTCGGTCTGTAATAGTTCCGGATATAGACCCTACTTGAGCAATAACTGTAACCGGAAAAATCATTGTTACTAAAAAAAGAAAAGCCGGAATAAACAGTATCTGTTTAGTCATTATGTATCTGTTTAAAGTTAATGTAAAGCATCTTACTTATTTATTTTTGAAATATTCACAAAATGTGAAATCTCTTATAACAGCAGTGCTATATTCTCACTCTACAAAGAGTTCATTTAATTAACAATATATATTTTTTTTAAAAAAAAGTAAATTAATAATAAAGTAAAGAAATGCATTGTCATCCCCCAATTGATATCATAACTATTTGCAGTTGATTAACTTGCAATTATTTGTCTAAAAGGAAAAAATTATTTCACATCCTTTATAAAAACCAAGTGTAAATATTTTGCAATATGGTGTAAATTAGTTCAATAAATTTAAAATAGTGTTTTACAAGCACGTAATTTCATCACGATCCAAGCAGGTTAATATCCAACTTCACTTTTCAATCAGCGAAATCAACTGCAGATAAACGCTTGGTGATGGTATAGATGTACAGATTGTTTATAGATTTGTTACGTATAGTCATTAAATATAAAACAGATAACGGTAGTGGAATTAATTTTTAGATAACCACCCTTGGTATATCTTCCGGCAGCCGGGCAAGTACTTCGTAGTTGAGATTGTTGCTCATCTCACCGAATGAGGCGACCGTAATCTCCTGGCCATCCTGCCTGCCGATCATCACCACCTCGTCTCCCCGTTTAACATCCGGCAGGCTGCTCACATCGATGGTGAGCATATTCATATTCACCAGCCCGACAACCCGGGATCGCTCGCCATTGACCAGAACATAGCCGCTGTTGGTCAGATTGCGGCCAAAACCGTGGGTATATCCGATGGGCACCGTGGCAATTTTCTCGGTTTGAATGGTTTTGTACATTTGTCCGTACCCCACATAACTACCCGGCGGTACTTGCTTGACGCTCATGATCGAGCTTTTCCACCTCATTACCCTTCTTAACGGATCCTCTCCCTGTTTCCTGTCACTTTTCTGCAAATGCATATACACCTCGCGGCTTGGCCAGAACCCGTATTGGGTAATCCCCACCCGTACCATATTGTAGAGGGTATCGGGGTACGTGAGCAGGGCTG
>SKRC01000088.1 GCA_007118695.1 Balneolaceae bacterium
CCGCAGTTACCTGGCTCGAGTTTGGTTTGGCACCGGAATGGATGTCTATGATGGGGACCTGAGCCCGATGGCATTCATCCGGCATGAACTTCGTTACCGCAGACTTTCGGCCAGGTCTACCCTGTCAACCACGGGCAATCACCGGTTTGCCCTGGAATTCCGCATTGCGGACCCTCTCTCCATACAAGTGGTCAACTTCAATTCGTTCGGGCTGCGGCTGCACTTTTAAACCTGTCGGAGCTCATCTTTTCCCTCCCGACAGCGGTCCCAGCTTTTGAACTTGGAGCGCCAGCGGAATGCACATTTTTGATCGCGAAGAGATTTGCGGGTAAAACTTTTGCACATCAACGCAGCAAGCTTGCAATTCCGAATCCGTGGCGCAGGGCCAGGACTGAGGGATATATTAAACCTGAACGGTTACCTCTTCCGCATCGAACTCAACATAAAAAACCGACCCGTCACCCGGGGTGCTTTCAAACCAGATGCGGCCATTTTGTTTTTCCACAAATTCCCGGCAGATCGAAAGGCCCAGTCCCGTGCCCTTTTCATTGTTAGTTCCCTTGCGACTGTTATCGAAGGCTTTAAACAGTACTTCCTGCTTGTCGAATGGAATACCAATGCCCGTATCTTTTACCATTAAAATCGTTTTTGACCCCTCGGTATTCGCCTCCAGTGTTACCTCACCGCTGGGATGGCTGTACTTTAAGGCATTGGAAATTAAATTCTGCAATATAATGAGAAGCATCCCCTGGTCTGCAATGACCCCGGCATTTTCATCAATGTTGTTTTGAATGTAAATCCCTTTCTGTTTGGCCATATTACTCAAAAGACCGATCACACCCGCTGCTTTTTCACGCAATTGTACCGGTTGTAACTCCGGCTGTAATCCTTTCATCTGACTTTGTGCCCAATTGAGATAATTCTCAAGAGTTGAGATACTGTGCTGCAATTGATTTTCAACCTGCTGAATTACCTCGTTTAAATCCAGTTCTTCCATTTCATCTTCCCGGAAGAGCATCACCAGGGATTGGAGTTGTGTAACCGGCGTACGCAGATCATGGCCAAGAACCGAAAACAGTTTGTCCTTGGTCAAATTCAAATGTGCAAGCTCCTCTTTTTGATTCTCAACCTGTTTGTATAACTGTTCCAGCTCCGAATGCTGAATGCGGAGCCTGTCTGTCACCACCCGCTGTTTTCTGTACATCCACAGAAGAAGCGATGCTGCGATAATAATCAGTGCCATGGATATGACACCGATGATAATAGCAGAACGCTGAGCCTGCAGTTTCTCCCCGAGCAGTTCATTCTGCCTGCGTTCATTTCGCAGATTATACAGGGTTTCATACTGGGCAAGTGCCTGAACCTTATCCATAGCCTGCAAACTATCGGATATAGTGTGGTATAGTTTTAAATTACTGAATGCCTCTTCGTAATGTCCTGCCTTCTCATGGACTTCCCAAAGCCGTTCAAGTACCGGTTTTTCCATTTCCACAGACCCCGCCTGCCGGGCCAATTCGAGAGAACGATTTAGCCTGTCAATTGCCATGTCATACTCTTCAAATGCACGGTGCACATCTGCCAGGCCCAGGTTGTTATAGTATTGTCCCTGGTTGATATTCAGTTCCAGGCTTTTATCCAGTGATTCATGGAATGCATCCCTGGCAAGATCGTACTGCTCCTGATCGAGATAAATATTCCCAATGTTAAACAGTATTTGAACGGGCCCGACGACATTGCCAATCCGATTGGCAATGTCAAACGACTTTTGGTAGTAATCCAGGGCTTCTTCATAGTCTTCATTCAACCGGCTGATAATACCGAGATTGGTATATGCCCTGGACATATTTTCAAGGGAATTTATCTCCTTGCTCAACTCAAGAGATTCCGTGATAAATTTCCGGGCAAAATCAAGATCTCCTTCTTTCCTGTAAAGATCCCCGATGTTGTTCGTCACAACGATTTTCAACGTAGTATCGGCTTTGCTCTCGGCGATTTCCAGGCTGTTGAAATAGCGTTCAATGGCTTGATTGGTATCACCAAGCCTTTCATATACAACAGCAATATTTTGCTCAATACCCGCTTCAAGCAGAGGGTCCTTCTCTTCCTGCAATCTTTCGATAAGACTCAGGTAGAGATTCAATGACTCTTGCAGGTTGTCATTAAACCTGTATGCAGTAGCCAGCATGTTCCCGATCCTCAGGCCATGCTCGCCTTCTTCAAACTCCGCATAGGCTTCAGACAATAACCCGATGGCCTGACCATACCGACCTTGTGTAATATGAATATCCCCTATTCGGACGGCTGATTTGGCACGCCCATCATCATAACCCAGTGAATCTGATAGTGCTTCCGCTTCTTCCAGCAGATTCAATGCCTTGTCGAGACTCCCTCTCTCAACCAGTTCGTCAATCTCATCGAAAAGATTATCGATATATTTCTTTTTTTCCGGATCACTTTCAAAAACTGCAGCTCCCGCCATAGATGCATCCGTATCGAACGGTTTGTCATCAGTAGCGAATGGCAAGATGAGAACAGCCGCCAGCAGCCATCCCGTTAGAGAAAATGTGATGATATTCATTCCAAATACAAGTTATCGCGGATTTCTAATAGGGAATAAGAGGGTTGTTAAACGTTCAAAAAGGGAATTAGCCAATGAATCAGCTGAATTTACACTTTTAAAAGAGAGTGCTCCAAATAAATTGTTGCAAAAATTTTAAGCATTCAGTGAGTGATTTATTTATTGAAACTATTTGCTTCTCCATCTCGTCTTTTTATAATGAGGGATCGTGAGATTATTACCTCATTAGAGTTGCAAGATTAGCGTTACAAAAGGCTTTGAAAAACCCAGGACGTTTAACCAATAACATGGCCAAAGCGGTCAGAGCATATTTCCGGTAACATATCGCGACTTCTGGAGTTCAAAATCTTCGAAGAACTTGGAAATATTTTCACAAATAAGCTTGACCCATATGTATGGAATTTTTAAACCCGGTAATACGGATCATTTTTTCTGCGTGAAATGAAATTGGAAAAACAGCTTTACAAAACTACCACGTCTTTATAAAACTACCACGTAATGACTTTTGGGATTGACACTGAACATCCAATTATAGAACAGAGATAACTTGGGATGGAGGAGATTATAGAATTAATCATCGAAGTAATTAAGAGAATAATTGAGGCCCTTCTCGACCTTTTCACCTGACCTTTTTCCATTCGTTCAAGACTGATCAGTTATTGTAGGCGGACGACAGGATTTGAACCGCGAAAGCACTGCTTTCGCAATCGCAACGCGGCCTGTATGCACCGATCTCAGCAGCCGGCCGCGGAAACATTTACAATTGTGCGCTAAAATAGCGGAAATGATTGGTGTTTTTAAAAAATTCCTATTTAAATATCAATTTATTTATCAAACACTTAAATTAGCCAGACAACGTTATTGAATAAATGCCCTTCACAAGGAAACCACATAAAGAACAAACGGAAAAGGAAGAGCTTGCCAATAGTATCAGCCATGGGATCGGATTGGCCGGGGCGATCATTGCCGCTCCGATTCTTATTTTTTATTCTGCTGAACATGGTGATGCATGGGCGGTAGCCGGGGCTTCGGTTTTCATCACCACTGCCATTCTCCTCTACCTTTCATCTACACTTTTCCATAGTATGAAACAGGGCAAGTTGAAAGAGATTTACCAGATTGTGGACCATGCTGCCATTTTCCTGCTGATTGCAGGAACCTATACCCCCTTTACGCTGGGGGTTTTGCGAGGGGCTACAGGATGGACCCTGTTCGGAATTGTCTGGGCAATCGCTGCAGGTGGCATCATACTAAAAGTGGTGGTTGGTGTTAAATACATGAAATTCTGGGTCGCCCTCTATGTGACGATGGGATTGCTGATTATCGTTGCCGTTAAACCACTAATGGAAGCCATGCCGATAGCCGGCTTGTATTGGATTGCCGCAGGTGGAGCTGCCTATATCCTTGGGATTATTTTTTACGCCATGCCTCACAAGCGTTATGCCCATTTTGTCTGGCATCTCTTTGTGCTTGCAGGCACCAGCTGTCATTTTATAGCCATCATGTTCTATTCCTTCTGAATGCGTTATTATTTCCCGGCAGCCTCACTACTATCCCCCCGGCAGTCTCGCTACTCCCCGGCAGTCTCACCCTGACCCATTATTCAAATCAGCCTGTATCCAGGTGAATCCAGAACGTGCAACTTTTGTACGCGAAGCACACAGAGCACTCATGTTTTGATCGAGAAGCGCTCCGAAGCGATTCCCCGGGACGGCTGACGGGGCTCAATCTTTTCCTCGCGAAGCGATATGTCTCCCTGGCAAAGCTCATATTCTGAGTTCGAATCGCTCATGTTTACCTCCCCGACGGTGGTCTGGGCCCATCTTTTGAACATGGAGCGCCAGCAAAATAAAACGTTACCTCCTATTCATGAATCCGGACTCAGCTAATAGAGTGCTTTCGATCCCGGATACAGTGCCTTCTAAATTACATATGTATCCCGCCGAGTGAAATGTGAGGCAGGAATGCGTATCTTTTCAGAAGTCAGTGAACGTATCAACAAACCGAAAATGGATAACACGACCTGCACAGCCTGTTGATACGACTCAGTAACCCTCAAATCAGATATGAAAAGGTAAAGGATGAAAATAAAGTTAAATAAACTGGCGGCTGACCGTCATATGGAAGCAGAAAATGAAGAAGGCGGGAGGATTCGAATGGATGGCACACGGTCAATCGGCGGATTAGAGGGTGGGATGAGTCCGATGCAATTGATGCTGGCTGCCGCCGGCGGATGCAGTACAATCGACATTATCGGTATCCTGGAAAAACAGCGCCAGGATTTGAAAGAGATTCATGTGGAGGTTGATGGCGACCGTCAAAAAGTGAGCACCTATTCAGAATTTAAAACCATTCATATGCATTATATCCTCAAAGGTGAACTCGACCCGGTAAAAGTAGAAAAAGCCATTGAGCTGTCTGTTGGCAAATATTGCTCGGTATCGAAAGCTCTTGAAAAGACCGCAAAGATTACGACGAGTTTTGAAATTGTGGAGAATAGTTTTTCTCGTTGACTTTCAACTTCAGACCTTCGACTTTGGAACCTTCGCCCAAAAATCAACAAACTGCATGAAAGAACGAAAATTTGAAACGGATGCCATTCGGATCCAGACACCGACTACCGGCGAACGGGAGCACTCAACACCGCTCTATATGACCTCCAGTTTTGTCTTTGAATCGGCAGAACAAGCCCGCGCCCTGTTTGCAAATGAAATTGAGGGAAATGTTTACAGTCGTTATTCCAATCCGAATACCGATGAGTTTATCGAAAAAATTTGCAGGCTCGAAGGAGCTTCTTCAGGGGTCGCCACCGCTTCCGGAATGGCGGGAATTTTTTCAAGCCTGGCAGCCCTGCTTCAACAGGGAGATCATATCCTGGCCTCCCGTTCACTCTTCGGCTCCACCCATCAGATCCTGAGTCAGATACTTCCACGTTGGGGAATTACTTTTACTTATGCCGATATCAACGATCCCGGATCGTGGGAAAGCCTGATCCAGGATAACACGAAGCTGCTCTTCCTGGAGACCCCCTCCAATCCTGGCCTCGATCTGATTGACCTGGAATGGGCTGGTGAACTGGCCAGGGCACACGAACTGATCTATGTGGTTGACAACTGTTTTGCCACACCCTACCTGCAGCGGCCGATGGAATATGGCACGGATGTGATTATGCATTCGGCCACAAAATTTATCGACGGACAGGGACGTGCCATCGGTGGGGTGATTGTCGGAAAAGATGAATACATGGATGAGATCGCATTCTTTAACCGTCATACCGGTCCGGCTCTTTCTCCTTTCAACGCCTGGCTCTTCAGCAAAAGCCTGGAGACACTTCCAGTCAGAATGGACCGGCATTGCGACAATGCCGAAAAACTTGCCGACTTTCTGGGCGAACACAAACAGGTAAAACGGGTGAAATACCCATTCCACAAAGATCACCCTCAATTGGAACTTGCCAGAAAACAGATGAAACGGGGAGGCGGCGTGGTTTGCTTTGAAATTAAAGGCGGATATGAACGGGCAAAATCATTTATCGATAAGACCACCATGCTCTCACGTTCAGCCAACCTGGGTGACTCGCGTACCATTGTAACACATCCGGCCTCCACCACTCATTCCAAACTCTCTGAAGAAGAACGTCAGCAGGTTGGCATTACTCCCGGCCTGATCCGCATTGCCGCCGGCCTTGAAGCTGTCGAAGATATCCTCGACGATGTCGAACAAGCATTGAATTAGTCATGAGTCGTGAGTTGTTGACACACTGACACACTGTAACACTGTATTAAAATTGGGAGATTGCTATGGCGCAAGATAATGCAAATCGAAAACGCTCCTGGGCGGAACCATATAAGATCAAAATGGTCGAGCAGGTGCGAATGACGACAGTTGAAGAACGCGAAAAGTTAATCCGGGATACCGGTTTTAACACTTTCCTGCTTCGGTCAAGAGATGTTTATATCGATCTGCTGACCGACAGCGGAACATCGGCAATGAGCGACAGGCAGTGGGCCGGGATGATGCTTGGAGATGAAGCCTATGCAGGCAGTGAAAATTTTTACAACCTCGAAGAGGCCGTCCAGAACTATTATGGCTACAAATACCTGGTACCCACCCACCAGGGACGTGCCGCCGAGCATATCATCTCTCAGCTGATGATAAAAGAAGGTGATATCATCCCCGGCAACATGTATTTCACCACAACCAAATTACACCAGGAACTGGCCGGTGGCACTTTTGTCGATGTCATCATTGATGAGGCTCACGATTCTGATAATGAACATCCCTTCAAAGGCAATATCGACCTCGACAAACTGAAGCAGGTGATAGATCAATATGGCAGGGACCGCATCCCCTATATCTCCATCGCCACAACGGTTAATATGGCCGGCGGCCAGCCTATTTCACTCGACAATCTGAAACAGGTTCGGGAATTGACCCGGAAACACGACATTCCCATTATTCACGATATGACGCGGGTGGCCGAGAATGCCTATATGATCAAAAAACACGAACCCGGCCAGGAAAAAAGGGACGTCAGGGATATTGTGAAGGAGATTTGCAATCTGACCGACGGGGCTACCATGAGTGCAAAAAAAGATGCCCTGGTCAACATTGGCGGGTTTCTGGCGGTTAACGATCAGGAATTGTTTGATAAAGCCCGCAACATGGTCGTGATTTATGAAGGCCTGCACACCTACGGCGGAATGGCCGGCCGTGATATGGAAGCCCTCGCAATCGGGATCCGGGAATCGGTTGATGAAGATCATATCCGGGCCAGGGTGGGCCAGGTGGAATACCTCGGGAAAAAAATACTGGGAGCAGGAATTCCAATTGTAAAACCGGTCGGCACACACGGCGTATTTCTGAATGCCCGGCGTATTTTGCCCCACCTCAGCCAGGATGAACTTCCGGCCCAGGCGCTTGCCGCGGCAATCTATGTCGATTCCGGAGTCCGAGCCATGGAACGGGGTATCGTATCCGCCGGTCGCGACCCGCAAACCGGTGACCAAATCTACCCGAAACTGGAGTTGGTCAGACTCACCATTCCAAGGCGGGTCTATACCCAGGCTCACATGGATGTGGTTGCCGAATCGATTGAAGAGGTCTGGCTGAACCGGGAAAATATCCGGGGATTAAAATTTGTCTATGAACCGGAATATTTACGTTTTTTCCAGTCCCGGTTTGATCTGATTTAATCCCAGATAAAGGTATCCGGGCCAATTAACCTGGCAAAGGATATGGTGAACCCGGATCACTCCCCGGCCATCAGAAGGAATTGGTAAATAGTGCAAAAATAAAAATACTGATATCGTTTGTTCAAATTTATGATCTATTAGTCCTGGCCGAGACTATGCAAAACTGGGGAAAACCGGCCAAAGCCATAAAATATTCGGATTGAATTAGAACTATGCCGTATTATTTTATATATAATAGGAGGCTTGTGAAGTTTGATGAAAAATCAGCAACTTCGAATGCTCACCATGATATACGATCCCTCAATCAAATAAAGAGTTATGACAAAATCCCGACTGTTTACTCTCCTTATTTCATCCGTAGTTTTTTTATTGATACAAACCGGATGCGGGGATGATATCCCGGACGATCTGACTGCTTATACCAATGTGACAATCTGGACCGGTACTGACAGGGCTTCACAGAGTAATTCCGCACTGCTTGTACAAAACGGCAAGGTGTATGACGTGATATCCATGACCGATTGGGACCTGCCGGAAGAAACGGAAGTGATCGATATGTCGGGGCTCTTTATCATTCCGGGTATGATTAATGCCCATGGGCATGTTGGGACTGCAAGAGGATTACAGACTGGCCCGGACATCCATTCAGAAGAAAACGTAATCGACCAGCTGCGACTCTATGCCCGTTATGGAATCACCACTGTTGTAAGCCTTGGTGATGAACCTTCCCAGGCATTTGACGTGCGCGACAATCACGATCCGGCTTCCTATCAAATGGCAAGACTTTACCTGGCAGGCCCGGTGCTCAACCCCGGATCGCCGAATGAGGCCTTCGAAAGAGTTGCAGAATTGATGGGGAGAAACCCGGACTGGACAAAAATACGGGTCGATGACAACCTGGGAAGATCCAATAAGATGTCTCCTGAGGTTTACAGCGCAACAATTGAAGCCTCCCATGAACACGGGGTGCCTCTTGCAGCTCATATCGTAGCCCTGGAAGATGCCATTGGATTGCTGGAGAACGGGGTTGACCTTATCGCCCACAGTGTACGAGATGAGCCGGTAAGCAACGAGATGATCGACCTGATGCTCGAACGCGATATCTGCATTACGCCAACCCTGACCCGCGAAATATCGGTTTATATTTATGCCAACCGGCCTGATTTTTTCGATGATCCCTACTTTCTCGAACACGCCGATTCGGATATCCTGGAAGAACTTCAGGATCCGGAAGTTCAGGAGAGATATACCGGCATGGCTGCCGACTTTTACAGGGAGGCTTTGCCGCTGGCCAAGCAGAATATGATGGCTCTCCACAATTCGGGAATCAGGGTAGCACTTGGCACCGACAGCGGGCCTCCAGCACGCTTTCAGGGCTATTTTGAACATATGGAAATGGAAATGATGCAGGATGCCGGCATGCATCCGGGCGACATACTTCATTCGGCAACACGGTATGCGGCAGAATGCATGCAGATTGACGATGCAGTCGGAACCCTTGAACCCGGCAAACACGCAGATTTTGTCGTCCTTACCGAAAATCCCTTTTCAGATATCCGGAACCTGAGAGAGATCGAAGCTGTCTACATTGGAGGCAGGGAAATTGAATAATTATTAAATTAAAGAAATTAAAGGAGTTAAAGGAGTTAAAGGAGTTAAAGAATTTGTAGAAAGGCACCCCCGTCAATGAAGGTGCCCTTCCAATTCCTTTCTGCAACCGGCCAACATTCGTTCAGCCCGGAACCGGTTACAGGATTGATGCCGAAATTTAGTGAAATGTCAGCGTTACTAATGCGAGGCTCCCGACATCTAGTCGGGATACTTTTTACTCCTGGCTGTTTTAATAAATAGGCGCGCAACTATAGGTTATGTACCTATTTTCTGCATTACCAGGAGCAAAAACCCTTCCACTTACCCCACAACGCAAGGTTGACTCGACACTAGCTTGATTACAGAATTTTGAGAATCAGTTCAGCTGTTCTGGCTGAGTAGCCGGCTTCGTTGTCGTACCAGCCGATTACCTTCACCAGCTTTCCGTCGACTTTCGTCATGCCACTATCGAAGATACAAGAGTGGGGATTGCCGATAATATCGGTTGAAACGAGTTCCTCCTCGGAATACTCCAGAATTCCTTTCAGAGGTCCGTTCGCCGCTTTTTTAAATGCATCCAGAATTTCCTTCTCGGTAACATTTTTACTCACGACAGCAGTAAAATCGGTCAGTGAACCATCTACAACCGGAACACGAACGGCTCCTCCATCGAGTTTGCCATCGAGATGTGGCAGAACAAGGCCTACGGCTGCTGCTGCACCTGTTGTGGTCGGTACGATGTTGTTTGCAGCTGCCCGTGCCCGGCGAAGATCCTTATGCGGGCCGTCCACCAATTGCTGATCTCCGGTGTAGGCATGAATTGTGGTCATAAATCCCTTTTCTACGCCAAAGGCCTCATCCAAAACCTTTACCATGGGTGCCAGGCAGTTGGTTGTACAGCTCGCATTTGAATAAATATTTGCATCGGCACTGATTTCTTTATCATTGACGCCCAATACAATGGTTTTCAAATCCCCGGAACCGGGTGCTGAAATAATTACTTTTTTAGCACCGGCTTCCAGGTGCTTGCCTGCTCCTTTTACATCCCTGAAGATACCGGTTGACTCTACAATGACCTCAGCTCCCAGGTCACCCCATTTGAGATTTGCCGGATCCCGCTCAGAGAATACCTTGATCTTCATGCCATCGACTGTGATAGAATTGTCATCAGCCGAAACTTCTCCCGGCCATTTTCCATGTACAGAATCGTATTTATAGAGATGGGCCAAAGTAGCTGAATCTGTCAGGTCATTGACTCCTACAATTTGGATTTTATCGCTGTGTTGTTCCATGATTGACCGGGTTACCAATCTTCCTATCCGGCCAAAACCATTAATTCCTACTTTAACTTTCGACATAGTTATTTATCTCCTTATTCAATTCAAAATTACATCTAACAGGTTACTAGTAATCAGAGCCAAAATAACAGTTATGGCTCTCGCAATCCATTAATGTTATGGAAAACAAGCGCTTCGCACGTGATTTTCACATGGTAGCGCTTTTGCAGGCTTTCTGGATATGTTTCATTTCAATTTAATTTAATTGAAAAAAATCGTCAGCCCGCATTTACCCTGAAGTACGTTCATCGTTCTGAGCACACGATAAGTTCCCGGTTCTCTTCTTTTCCCCGCGAAACGTTCATTTTTTCCTTGCAGGACACTTCTTATCCCTCCGGCGGGACGGGTGTCGAGTCGGGGCTATCGGGTTCATCTTTTGAACTCGCTAGTGATACCCCGATCCTTCAGGAATGGATCCATTAATCATCCAGATCTACATCATCGGGAATTTCATCATCGTCACCTATTATTTCATCGATGTCAGAAGATGCTGAACCCTCTTCCACATCATCTTCTTCTTCTTCGCTTACAACCGGCGGTTTCGTTTTTGTTTCAGCCCTGGCGCCAACTCTTTTCAGCATCATGGCAATGTCGGAATTGTCATTGTCCAGTGCGATGTTGAGCGCCGTATCTCCATTTTTATCTTTTAACTTTACATTTGCACCGTTATCTAACAGATATTTTACCACTTCTGCGTGCCCTTCCCGGGCAGCCAGCATGATGGCCGTCTGCCCCCACCGTTGCCGTGCATCCACATTGGCCCCCTGTTCTACAAGCAATTTAACCGCATCCAGTTTGCCTTCCCGGGCGGCCATGATCACAGCCAGATCACCAATCTTCACTCCTTCCCTAATCAGGAATTTCATGATTTCGGTATTTCCGTTTTGTGCTGCCCGGTTGAGAGCAGTTCCTCCCATTTTGGTTTCAATAGACGGATCCGCGCCCTGTTCCAGCAGATACTTTACAACTTCCATATGATCATTCTCTGCCGCAAAAATAAGTGCGGTGGACCCGTTCTTATGAGTTTCATTCAGAGATGCTCCACTTGCGTGAATGCGTTTTATCTCTTCAATATTACCGTTTTTAGCTGCCTGAAACAGAGGCGATAACTCCATGGTGAATTTGATTTTTAATGTTTAACTGAAAATTCGTTGTCGATGATGCCAATTACATGATTGCCCCATTACAGTCCTTTCAGACAATCATGTTCCAATGGTTGACGTATCCGGGTTTAATTTTGATCGGTATATCCTAAAATAATCACTATAAATCAACCGGTATCTGCAATTGTTTTGTGGGATCATGATATAGATAGCCTGAACCTTCATCTCGCATCATAGTAACCGGACACTCAGATCATAGCCGTTGGCAAATTCTTTGCCGCTTACTCTCTTTTTGCCGGGCATCTGAACCTCGGTTAACTCCACAGTTCCTTGCCCACAACCGGCCAATAACCGGCCATCATCAATCAACAACTCACCTGGGGCCAATTGTATATCCGGGCCGATCCTGGACCGGTAAAGATTGATTTTTTTCCCACTGTACGTGGTCCATGCCCCCGGAAACGGACTCAAACCACGAATCCTGTTGTGCACCTGTTGCGATGGCAGTTGAAAGTCAATCCTGGCATCCTCAGTAAATAACTTTGGCGCAGGGGTGGCTTTATCATTTTCCTGTGGAATCCCTTTTACATGGCCTTTCTCAATCCGGTCGAGGCATTCCACCAGCAGCCCTGCCCCAATCTCTTTCAGCCTTTCATATAGGTCTCCAGCCGTCTCATCCGGCCCGATCACCGTTTTTACCCGGCTGATAATATGGCCGGTATCAACCTGTTCATCGAGAAAGAAAACCGTGCATCCGGTCTCTGTTTCCCCGTTTATAATTGCCCAGTGTATGGGGGCAGCCCCACGGTATTTAGGCAGCAGGGACGCATGCAGGTTCACTGACCCGAGACGGGGAATCTCGAGGATTTCAGGTGGAAGTATCCGGAAAGCAACCACAACCAGCAAATCGGGCTGTATCGCGTTGAGCTTTTCACCAAAATCCGGATCTTTTGTGGATTCCGTTTCAATAACAGGATACCCCAATTCAAGCGCTTTCTTTTTTACAATGGTCGGACTTTTACCTTCTCCCCGCCCCCTCCTTTTGTCAGGATTGGTTACCACCGCTTCAACCCGGTGCTCGGAATGATGCAGTTCCAGCAAGCTGGGCACAGCAAAATCCGGCGACCCCATAAAAACAATTTTTAACATCTGGTTCAGGAAGATTTGGAGAGGGTTTTGGGTGCAAGCGGATAGTCTGTTTCCACCATACCCGAATCGATCTTTTGCAGCCGTGATTTATGCAGCCGCTTACGAAAAGCACTCAAATGGTCCAAAAACAGGGTTCCCTGAAGATGATCAAGTTCATGCTGAACTACCCTGGCAAGCCACCCCGAATACTCCGCCTGTTTCTCAGTGAAATGTCGATCCCGGAATCTGACCGTCACAGTTTCAGGTCGTTTCACCTCATCACGCACTTCAGGGATGCTCAGGCATCCTTCTTCCATTCTGACAATTTCACCTTTTTTTTCTACAATTTCCGGGTTGATAATCACAAGCGGCCCATGTTTGATTTCATCCGTCTCTTCAGCCATTATATCGGCATCCACTACGAAAAGCCGGATCAGCCTGCCTACCTGTGGAGCTGCCAGTCCCACTCCATTGGCATTGTACATTGTCTCAAACATATCGTCAATGAGCTGATGTAGCTCATCATCCGGCCCACTGACCGGTTTTGACTCTGTTTTTAATATGGGATCGTTATATGTGACTATCGGAAGTATCGCCATGCTTCAAAAATCGTTCTGTGTTTCCAAAAACTGTTGCAGAATCAAAGCTGCAGCCGTCTGATCAACCCTGCCTTTTTCCCTTCTCTTTTTCCGGGGAATACCGGATTTGATCATCGTTTGTACGGCCCGTTTGGATGAATATCGCTCATCAATCTTGTAAACTGGAACTTCCGAAAAATGCCTGTTTAACTTTTTAATGAACGTATCCACCATTTTTGTCGCGCCGGACTCTTCTCCGGAAGTAGTCAGTGGCCACCCTACGGCAAAAGCCAAAATCGGCTGTTCCCGATGTAGTTTGCTGATTTCAGCAATCGCTTCATCCGGTGAAAACGTACCGGCAGGATTTGCAGATGTTCGCAACAGATCGGAGCGGGCCAACCCGACCCGCTTCGTTCCTACATCAATGCCTATAATCCTTCCAAATGAATTCAATCAGCTGCTGGAGCTTTCCAGTTCATCCAACGGTTGTCGTAAAAATTCTTTTAACAATTTACTCGGCTTGAAGTGTGTTTTCCTATGCGCCGGAACATAAATGACTTCGTTGGTTTTGGGGTTCCTGGCTTTGGGTTTGGCCTTGGTTTCCTTGACTTCGAATACACCGAAATCCCGCAGTTCAATACGACAAGTGGGGTCTGCATCCATCATTGTACCCCGCAGTGCGGCAATGACTTCATCAACCCAGGGTTCGGCTTTATTTAGGGGCACATCCATGGATTCTGCGACTCTTCGAACAATGTCTCTTTTTGTGTAGGTGATCATATTTCTTTAATAACTGTTTATTAACTATTTAAAATTCTTTTTCCTGCTCCGTCAGAAGCGGTGGTAAATATAAAGCTTAGTGAATTAAAAATTTATAAAAATTAGATAAAAGTGAAAATATTTGATTTTATTGAATTTAAATACAAAGTTAATCAACTTTTTAATAAAGCTCAACCACTCCCGGATGAATCTTTATCACAGTACAACAAGAGAATGAGCCAGCTCATTCATATCGCATAACATTCTTGACACCGGATACTTTTTGCAATTTTGCAATGATTTTTTCCAGGTGATCCAGGTCGGTAACATAGACGGTGAGTATCCCTTCAAACATGCCGCTATCACTGCTCACATTGATGCTTTTCATATTGGTTTTCATCGATTTTGCGAGAACATCAGTCAAATCGTTGACCAGTCCTACCCTGTCCTCGCCGATCACTTTAATGGCACCCAAGAACTGATTTCCAATGGTTCTGGCCCAGTTTACTTCGATGATGCGCTCACTGTCGGTCTTGATGAGGTGATGGGCATTCTTACAGTTGGACCTGTGAATTTTAACATCTCCGTTTCGGCTGATAAACCCGATCACTTCATCGCCGGGTATCGGGTTGCAACAGTTGGCATAGGTGTATTTGACATTGGAAATTTCACCATCAATCAGCAGATCCTTGCCGGTGTCATTAGAAGATCGGGCCGTTGTAATAAATCTTTCCTGAAGCTCCTGCTCCGTTAACTTGCCTTGTCCTTTCTCTACTTCCTCTTTTTGATCGCCCTCAAACCGGCCTTTACTTTTTAGCTGCTGGGCCATCTCAAACAATTCATTGACATCAAATGCACCGGACCCGATTTCATAAAACAGGTCCTGCGGGGTGTCGAAATTCAGGCGATGCGCAATCCTGGTTAATTCCTGTTCAGTAATCTTAATCTTTCCCCGGCTCGCACGTTTTTGCCAGATTTCCCGCCCCTGGTCGGCAATTTCCCGCTCCTGTTTTTTGATAAACTGACGTATGCGTGATTTTGCCTTGTGAGTGACCACATCGTGAATCCAGTCGGGATTCAGGTTGATTTTATTTCCGGTAATAACTTCAACCTGATCGCCCACATCCAGTTTTTGCCGCAACGGCACCATTTTTCCATTGACTTTGGCTGCCATCGCTCTTTCCCCGATCTCGGAATGAATTTCAAAGGCAAAATCAATGCAGGAAGCCCCTTTCGGAAGGGTTTTCAGCTCTCCGTCGGGGGTGAAAACATAAATTTCATCCTGGTAGAGATTGAGCTGAAAGTCTTTGACAAATTCGGTGGCCGCATCCGGCCGGGGGTTATCCAGAACATCCCGTACCCAGTGAATAAACTTGTCGAGTGGATTATCCCCATCGGCGCCTTCCTTGTATTTCCAATGGGCTGCAAGTCCCTTCTCGGCAATCAGGTCCATGCGACGGGTCCGGATCTGAACCTCAACTTTGCGGCCCTTTTGGGTAATCACCGTTGTGTGCAGGGACTGATAGCCGTTCGCTTTCGGTACGGAAATAAAATCCCGGAACCTTTGGGGAATCGGCGTGTACCAGTCGGTGATAATCGAATAGACCCGCCAGCAATCTTCTTTTTTATGCGGCTCTTCCAGGATGATCCGGATTGCAAAAAGATCGTAGATCTCTTCAAATGGTTTTTGCTGCCGCTGCATTTTTTTGAATATCGAATAGATATGCTTCGGACGGCCCTTGATTTCAAATTTGAAATTCTGGTTAGACAGTTCATTTTCAATCGGCTGCATGAACTCCTTGATAAAAGCCTCCCGGGCCTCTTTCTTTTCTCTGAGTTTCCTGGCTATGAACTTAAATGAATTGGGATCCATCACCTTGAAACAGAGATCTTCAAATTCATTTTTTACTTTGAACAGCCCAAAGCGATGAGCCAGAGGGGCATACAGCTCCATGGTTTCAGTGGCAATTTTCAACTGCTTTTCGCGCGGCAGGTGATGAATTGTCCGCATATTATGCAGCCGGTCTGCAAATTTGATAAGCACCACACGGATGTCCTCGGCCATGGAGAGGAGCATCTTCATAAATGTTTCGGCCTGTTTTGTATCCCGGCTTTGGAATACGCCTGCAATTTTCGTCACCCCATCAATAATATGGGCAACAATTTCCCCAAACAGGTTCCGGATATCCTCGAGTGTAACCGTCGTGTCTTCAACCGTATCGTGAAGAAGTGCAGCTGCAACCGATTCATCATCTATGGAAAGGTCACTGGCAACAATCTTGGCAACCTCCAATGGATGCATATAAAAGGGCTCCCCGGATGCCCGGCTCTCCCCTTTGTGTGAAAGGTAGCAGAGTTTAAAGGCACGAGTGATCAAATCATCATCAACCTGGTCGAGATTTGCATGACACAACTCCAATAATTGCCGCAGATTATCCTCTTGAACAGGATCTAATTCCTGTTTATCGAAATTTTCGATGATATGATTTTCAACTTTCGCCATCTATATCTGTATAAATATCCACTACAACCTGCCTGCCAAAACTTAATTAATCCAGAATTCAGATTTAACAGTTTTGTAATTTATCGGTCCGGATCAAAACATAAATTTCATATTACCCGATTCATTAACAATTATATCCAGAAAATTTACTGTCAAGAACTCCCATCCCCAGAGAAAACTACCTCCCGGCCAAAATCACAATATATTAAAATTCCTTTCAAGCTTGTTTCCAAATTCGGTCACAATGTATCGTTAACGCATATATCCGGCAAAGATTTGATTCGGCAGAGCCATTGATAACCGACAGACACTGGCAGGAGTTTTTTCGTGTTTAAAAAAAAAGCGATTAACAGATGTCAATCGCTTTTTTTAGTTTAATTTTCTAGATCAGAAGTTCAGCGTCAGGCCAATGGCCAGCCGGCCGTTCTGCCTGTGATCAATACCATCGTCATCAAACAACCTGGTAAACCGGTATTCAATAAATGGCTTTATAAACGGAATCGGGGATAGTTCAGCCCCGACAAATATATTCCAGTAGATGCTGTTATCCGAAAATTCTCTTTCTTCGGCACCTCTCTGTACCGCTTCGAAACTCTCGCTTCCCAGCCCAACACCGGCATACGGTTTCAACAGCCCGATATTTACACCGCCATACCCGGCCAGGCCAAAATCGTAGCTTTCCAGGTCAGGCGCCTCAAAATCCCGGTACGACTCTACCGATTCGCTGAAATAGCTGAAATGAGCCCGCAGCCCCAAATCAACGATCGGTACTGCACCTAAAATATTGCGTTGAACCCGTACACCAAATCCATTGGTGGGATCCAGGTCTCTCATTTCATACGAAGCCCCGATTCCCCACGACGACTGTGCTTTGGCCGTTTCAGCAGGAAGCAGGGTTAATGCAAACAGGGCAGCTGCCATCAGGCACCAGCCCGCAGATTTTAGTCTAATCATTTGTTGTCTCCGATTTAAATTAGTTAAATGGGTAATACCTTGAAATGTACAAAATTGCGTTCAAATTCCATATACATGAAAATGTACCAGCCCGGGATAAATGGAACCACCTCCCGGGAGGGGGGCTTGCTGTGTATATCACTGCAACGAAAACCCAGGCCGGGCCAATCTCGGAGTCCGGATTCCTGTGACACCTGCCTAACTCGCATTTTTAAACAAAACAGTTGTGAGCTCCGAGCGCTCATCTTTTCCCTCCCGAGCGGTCGGGGTACATCTTTTCTCCGCGTAGCGAAATGCGGCTAAATCAACAGTGATGGCTTATGGGCCAAAGCCTGGCAAGCGTATTTTTCAGTTTTTCATGAGAAATGGGCTTTACCAGGTAGTCGAGATAGTCGGTTTCATCGGCCAGGTTTCGGTTCTGAAAATCGGAGTTTCCTGTGATGTAGATGACAGGCATTGGTTTTTTTTCCTGGATTTTTTTGACGGCTTCCGTCCCGGAAATGCCCTCACCGAGATAGATATCTGCAATAATCAGATCTACCTCGTGCGAGAGAACCTTCTCCATAGCTTCTTCGCCGGTTTCAGCCCTCATTAATTGGTGGATGCCGGCTTTCTTCAGCATCAGCTCAAGGCTTAAGGTGAGGATCAGATCATCCTCCATAATAAGCACTCGTTTCTGTTCATAATTGTTTGTATTGTTTCCCATGTGCATGATCGTTAGTGATTGATATCGCTAGATAAATGAACTGCTGGACCCTTTCACGTCCACTTTTTGAAATTGTATAATTAGTTTTTTTGCTTCCCCTTCTTCAAAATGATACGAAGCCGACAACTGGCTCAACAGCACCTGTATGATTTTCAGGTTGAATTTTTCTGCCTGCTCAATTTCTTCTACGCTGGAAACGCCAAAGTTGCGGTTTTCAAAACCTATCACAATCAGATCCTCTTTTTGAACAAGGCTCAGACTGAAATGATTTTGTTTTCCATTGCCTGAGCTGTCAATCAGATTCATCAATTCATTGGTAAGCAGTCCGCAGGAGACGGCCTGATTCAGGTTCAAACTTACATTGTCCAGCTTCACGTCCAGCCTGATGTCCCTGTGCTCGCTGTTCTGTTTCCAGGAATCGACCATCTGCTTCAGGTATTCATCAAATTTTACCCGCACAACATCTTCCTGCTGATAGATCGCCTCATGGATCTGGGCTATGGAGAAAATCCTGCTCTGTACTTCCCTTAATTTCGGATTAAGAATATCATCCGGGGTATCCATCATTTGCAAATCCATCAGCCCCGTGATTACTGCCAGGTTATTTTTTACCCTGTGATGAA
>SKRC01000090.1 GCA_007118695.1 Balneolaceae bacterium
CGCAGGCTTCTCCACGACACTCGGACCCGTTTTTACCAACCTGCTTCTGGCTGATGAAATCAACCGTGCGCCCGCAAAAGTGCAGAGTGCACTCCTGGAGGTGATGCAGGAGTATCAGGTAACGATCGCAGGGGAGACACATCCGGTTCCACAACCCTTTTTGGTAATGGCTACACAAAACCCTATTGAAACCGAGGGAACTTACCCGCTTCCGGAGGCCCAGGTTGACCGGTTTATGATGAAAGTGCTTGTCGGGTACCCGAGCGAGGAGGAAGAGTTCGTGATCGTAGAACGTGTTACCGGTGCCGCTGAGGCCGTCCATTCGGTTACAACGACAAAAGAATTGATGAAACTCCAGGCAGAATGCCGCAAAGTATATGTGGATCCACCCTTGATGCAATACGCCGTAAAGCTGGTCGCCGCCACCCGCGACCCGTCCAAAGCCGGATTGGGGGATCTGTCACGCTATCTGATGTTCGGGGCCAGTCCCAGGGCCACCATTCACCTGATTGAAGCTTCAAAGGCATTGGCTTACCTTCGGGGCCGCAAGTACGTCCTTCCGGACGATATTATCGATCTGGCAGCCGATGTACTCCGGCACCGGCTGGTCCTTTCCTATGAAGCACTCTCGGAAAAAATAACTGCGGATCGTTTGATTCAAAAAATATTACGAAGCACACCTGCACCTGAAAAACCGATGGAATCACATGCCGAAATCGAACATTGATCCAGAATCTATCCTGCAACGGCTTGAGTGGACGGTAATCCGGCGGCTCGACGGGTTGATGCACGGAAACTACCGGACGCTTTTCCGGGGTTTCGGCCTCGATTTGGCCGATATGCGTGAATACCAGTATCATGACGATGTACGTCATATCGACTGGAACCTGACGGCGCGGCTTCAGGTGCCACATGTGCGACAGTATAATGAAGAACGGGAAATGACCGCCTGGTTCCTCCTGGATGTCAGTCCTTCTGTTGATTTCGGTTCCGGGGATGTGCAGAAGAGTTCGGTCCTTCTGGAATTCGTAGCTGTCCTGGCCCGGTTGTTATCCCGCCACGGGAACCGGGTTGGGGTCATGCTCTACAGCGACCAGGTCGACCTGGTCATTCCGCCGCGGAGTGGCCGCAACCAGGTGCTTCACATTCTGTCGAGCCTGCAGTCACAACCCAAACGAACCCATTCGGCACCGACCGACCTTAAAGATTTTCTTGAGGCTGCCATCCATGTCATCCGAAGACGGTCGTTTGTATTTGTCATTTCGGATTTCATCAGTGAGCCGGGATGGTCCAAACCGCTGATGAACCTTGCCCGCCGTAACGAAGCCCTGGCCATCCGCCTTTTTGATCCACTCGAATTGGAGCTGCCCAACCTGGGCCTCTTCGTCATGCAAGATTCAGAGACCGGGGAGCAGCTCTTTGTCGATACGCACGATCGCGGGTTTCGTAAACGCTTTGCAGAGATCACACAACGCCGGGAATTGGAATTAAGATCTGCCCTTCAACAGGCAGGGGTCGATACACTCGAATTGTCTACCGAAGACGACCTGATCGAAACCATTATCCGGTTTGCAGATCTGCGTAAACAACGTGCAAAACTGGCCACAGGTGGCCGCTTTCCTGCACACATGGAGATAAACCGATGACATTTCTCTGGCCCAATTTGCTTTGGCTTCTGCTTCTGGTACCGGTGCTGGTTGCGGCCTATCTTTTTCTGCTTACAAGAAGGAAAAAGTTAATGGCCAGATATTCCAACCTCAATATGGTCAGGGAAGCGATGGGGAGCGGGCCCGGGTTCCGCCGCCATATTCCTCCGGCCTTGCTGATGCTTGCGTTGGTCTCGATGATTCTCGCCATTGCCCGGCCTGTTGCCACCCTTACATTGCCCACTCAACGTGATACTGTTATCCTCGCTATGGACATTTCCGGCAGTATGCGGGCGGCGGACATAGAACCTGACCGGATTACAGCCTCACAGGAAGCTGTGAGAGCTTTTATAACCGATCAGCCACCGAATACACGGATCGGGATTGTAGCATTCGCCGGTACGGTCAACCTGGTTCAACAACCGACCCTGGATCGTGAAGAGATTTATTCCGCCATCGACCGATTCCAGTTACAGCGTGGAACCAATATCGGGGGAGCCATTCTCACTTCGCTTCAGACTCTGTTTCCGGAAGCCGATTTGGATATCGATTCCAGGGATAACCCGACGAGATTTCGTTCCGGAAGGTCGTTTGATGACATCGACAGGAATAGAAATAGAGAACCGGAAGAGTTCACCCCCGTCGAACCGGGAAGCTATAACAATGCCGCAATCGTGCTTCTCACCGACGGGCAGCCGACCACAGGTCCGAACCCCATTGTAGCGGCACAGATGGCTGCCGACCGCGGCGTTCGCATCTTCACCGTAGGTTTCGGCTCACGTGAAGGAGATACCGTTCATTTCGGGGGAATGTCTATGCGCGTGCAACTTGATGAGGACCTTCTGCGGGAGATAGCAGAAATCACCCGCGGCAGGTATTTCCATGCCGGAAGTTCAACCGACCTGGGTGAAGTGTACCGCACACTGACCACTCAATTTGTTATGGAGACGGAAGAAATGGAGATCACTGCATTTTTCTCTGCGTTTGCAGCCATCCTGATGCTCCTTTCAGCATTCCTGTCATTTACCTGGTTCAGCCGCATTGTCTGATAGCTGACCGTTCACCGAATCAGACTTTTCTGCTTTTTAAACCCGGAATTGTCATTCGGAATTTATAGATTTAATAGTTTTAAAATCTTACAAACGGATTTATAGTGAAATGGCCTTTTCACTTTCATAGCAGAGCGTTTAACCTTTCTAATGACAATTTTGGGTAAAATACGTTCAGCCATCACTCGATTATCATCGGGATATTTTCCCCTTTCAACCAAAAACTCAATTGATTCTCTGTTCACCTGTTCTCTGTTCGATTGTTCTCTTGTTCTGCTGTTCAATAGTTCGTCCCCGAAAAGCCGGAACTTCACTCCACTCAGCCGTTCAACTGTTCTCTTGTTCTTTTGTTCGATATTCTCTTGTTCAATTGTTCATCTGTTCTGCCGTTGTTTCGTCCCACTCCTTTCTCATGCTTTTTCCACGTTTCTGGCCTTCACGGATAGCGAGCTGCCCGCATCCGGCATCGATGTCGTCGCCGCGGCTGCGTCGGACAGTGGCCGTTACCCCGCGGCCAACCAGGGTTTGCATAAATGAATCCAGGCGGTGCTCACGGGCCCGGCTCAAATCCACGCCTTCAACTTTGTTGTACATGATGATGTTGACCTTGCTTGGAACCCATTGAACGATATCCGCAAGTTTATGGGCGTCGTGTTTGGAGTCGTTGAATTCGTCAAAGAGCAGATATTCATACGTGAGCGGGCGCATCGTCTCCTGGAAAAAATAACGGACTGACTCCTCGAGCTTTTCCAGGTTCAGCGACTGATTGATCGGCATGATCCGGTTGCGTTTTTCATCGTCGGCAGCGTGCAGAGAGATGGCCAGGTTGAAAGGCTGGCCTTCATCAGCCAGTTGTTTAATCTGCTTGGTAAGGCCAACCGTGGAGACGGTAATTCGTTTGGGAGAGAGGTCTATGCCCATTTCATCGGAGATTATAGTCGCCGATTCGACAACGGCCTCGTAGTTATGCAGCGGTTCGCCCATGCCCATATAAACAATATTGGTGATTTTCTTGCCAAACTCCTTTTCGGCTATGTCATTAATGATTTGTGCCTGGTCGACGATTTCACCGTGGCTCAGATTCCGGAAAAACCCCATCTTGCCGGTCGCGCAAAAACTGCATCCAAAGATGCATCCCACCTGAGAGGAAAGACAGACAGTCAGCCTGTTCGCTGTCCCGTCGCTGTAAAAATCGGGAATCAGAACCGCTTCGATTTTGTCACGGTTTTCATTATCCAGCTCAAACAGGAATTTCATGGTTCCGTCTATGGATCTCTGCTGGTTGTGAATTTTGATTCGCCTGACGGTGGCAATTTCATTCAGTCTGGCCCGGAGGTCCTTGGAGAGGTTTGTCATTTCATCAAACGAGGATGCTCCCTTCTGATAAAGCCATTGAAAAAGCTGATCCGCCCGGTAAGATTGCAAGCCGAGTTCCTGGCAAAACTGCTTCAATTCTTTCCTGTTCAGTGATTTCAGGTCTGTTTTAACGTCGGTATCGCTATGAGTAATCGATTCTGCCATAAGCTTTTAAAAATAAGGAAAATTCGGGGGAATGTGTAGCTGGATCCCACACCACTCCAAACCTTTTGGATTCAAACAGTTTGTTTGCCCATGCAACAATGAATCGCAACAGCACTACCGAAACATTCCAAACCTGAAACACTATAGCCCCAAACCACAGAAGCCCTGCAACAATGAACCACTGAACCACTGCAACATTGTAACACTGACACACTGAATAACTAAAATCTTGGATTCACCACATTATTATAAATCGAGCCAAAGGTATAAGACAGACCAACTGAGATGCGGTAATCGGCAGAGGTGGGTTGCTGAACCTGGCCGGTCAATCGATCCTGGTCGGAAATGTCACCAGCCGGTATGGCAATTTGATCGTTAATGATGCGGTATCGCCCCGATAAACTGACGGAAAGCCCGCGTCTGATACGTACGTTTAAGGAGGGATTGAAATCAATCCGGTTGATAGAGGTATCATGGAAATAATTCAGGGCGGTAACACTGAAATCGATCCTGCCCCAGGGCCGATCGTATCTCACACGGGAATGAAGATTATGGTGGAGTAAATACTCCGAATGTTTAAAAAATACAGTTTCTTCGAAATACGTCCTGTATGAGGGAGTGATGCGATATCGAAAGATAAATCGCCGTTCCTGGTATTCCCCGTAAGGAAAAAGATTGTATTCAAATGCCGGGGATGCCTCAACGTTAAATTTTATATTGCCAGGCCTGTGAAAGTTTGCCCGGGTATAGAGGCCAATGGCCGCATTGTTGCCCAGGCTGATGGCAAACAACCCCCAGTATTCCCCCCAGTCGCGCACTACATGAATAGTCTCATCAGTCAAATCGAGCCGGCGCCGGTTAATATCACCTCGCACCCGGGTTCTGATTTTTAAACGATCAGTGACACGTTCGGCATAAAGACCGGTATGAAGACCGAAATTCAATTCGGTATCTTCACCGTTCAGCCAGGTTCGCAGGTTGATATCAAATACCCAGTTGTTCCACGGATCCTCAATTTCCATACCCGGGTCATCCGTCTCTTCCGGAAGTTCATAAAACACATTCAGATTCTCCAGGGCCACTGTTTTCGCGGCAAATGGAACCAGCCCTACTTTTATATAACGAAGCAGGCCTGCACGCTCTTCATCAGAACTGTCGGTGTCTCTTGTAATGTATTTCAGAGTATCGCTTCGATCGGAAAACGGTTCAATGCCCCTGAAATTCAGGGTATACTCACGCCCGCCGGATGTTCGTGAATCGGTAATGCGCAGATAGATATCGGCATCGTCCTGGTCGCGCACATAATTGACGAATTCGATATTGGTCCGGATATAGTTGAAATCGCACCTCTGACAATCCAGATAGACATTCGGGATAGATTGCCTGCTTGAAGATTGTGCCTCAACAAGTTCACTTGAGAGTAATATTAGTAATAAAAACAAGTAAAAAAACTGTCGGAACACCGTTTGAGGAGTCTTAAAGGGGTTTGCCGTCGATTTATTGGAAAACATTAATGTACGAAATTCAATCGTAGAATTGCTAATAGGAACCCATTTTTAAAGCCATCTAATGTAAGATAGGAAAAATGCGACAATCCTCATGAAAGGAATCGACATTATTTAACTGATTGATTAGCTTAGTGCGCAATGAAATCTGACTTATGAAATTTTCAAGCTCTCAATTCACTCGCTTTTTTTCCAACCGCCGGGCACAGACCAATATCCGGGGACTGTTAAAATTTATAGCGGTAATCATCGTCTTATTCATTATCTATGGAGTGCTTTTTCACTTTATCATGGCCTATGAAGGA
>SKRC01000029.1 GCA_007118695.1 Balneolaceae bacterium
TACAACTTTGGGTTTAATTAATCAGAGTAAACATGCTTCGTTAACTCATCGAAACATCGCAGAAACCCTCCCATCCCTTGGAGCCGGGATCGGGATTCTGGTTAACCTGCAAAAACAGTGACATAGGTTATGAATTGTTGTGAAATGAAAAAAGCGCGGCCGGATTTTTGTAAAAGATATGGTCATATAAGTCGATCAGGCCCATTTTTTCCAGATCTTTTTTAAATGTTGTGAGCAAAAAATCAAGCCCGGGTTCGCCGCCATAGGATCTCCAATAACTGTGTTTGGCAGCATCCATGCCCATGGTTATCTGATCCGGAAAATCAGGAAGCAAGTTCTCCAATAGCGTATATGTCCAATTCTCCTCCCCTTTTTTCCATCTGAATGCACTGTCATATTCCACAAAAACCCCGCTTTGCAGGATTTCACGATTGTATTCTATATCCTTGTATCGATCCACATGTGACAGAACCACATGAGATAAATCGGCTCCCAGTTTATCAAACAGGCTGATTTGCGCCAGGGCGTGTTTTCCATAGTTGGTATGGGTCAGAATGGGTGCCCCGGTCAACCGGTGGGTATTCACAACTGCCCTGAATATCTTTTCCTGGTGGCTGGTAACCGGTTCGTCTCCTGTTGCCAGTTTGATGATCCCGGCTTTATGAGGTCCGCGTCTTACAACAGGCCCGTTGTAATCATGAAAATCGATGCCTTTTACAATATCATCCACAAACAATTCTGTGAGTTTCCTTTCACTGTAATGGTAGCGCCAGTGGTTGGGCAGGTAGTACTGTTCCAGGTGGATCCCTGTCGAAGCGATGATATGGACACCGGTGTGCTGTGAGACCTCTGCCAGCTTCCGGATATTCCTGCCCGCATCTGCAGGCATGGTATCCACCATTGTCCGGCCGCCCAGCTTGTGGAATTGCTTCAATTCATCGACGATTTTGTTCACATCATTGAGCAGTAACAATTCATTCTGAACCGTTGGGTAACTCTCGTCGATGATTACATGCTCGTGGGAGTAGCATAAGCCCATCTCATCGGGTTGAATATCCCCTAAAACCGTTCGAATCAGGCCCATTTCACTCATTGTTTTTCCAGCCATTTCGACTGATATCTGCCGGTTGCGCGGGCATTTCCAGTATCACGCCCAGCTGAACAAGCTTTTCTCTCAGCAATTGCATATCCACTTCATCGGCGCTCCTGTCTGTTTCCAGTGACAGACTTGCTGCTAACCCGGCTGCCTGTCCCATCGACATGGTCTGGGCCATAGACCGGCATGAGGCGTGGGCATCGTGAGTAGCCGAAAAGCATCGCCCGGCAACCCATGCAGTTTCACTCCCCTGCGGTACAAGCGTTTGATAGGGAACACCATACACACCCCCTTCCGGAATGTATTCCCAGACGGTTTCATGCTCGCCCTCTCCTCCTTTGCGATGATCTTCAAGGGGAGCTCCGCACAGGAAAACATCTTCATCTGATGTCTTTCTGGCCATACAATCCTCCCGGGTCAGCCTGTACTGCCCATAAACCCGCCGGGTTTCCCTTACCCCGATATGGTGGGAAAGCCCGATGATTTTGGCTTCCTCATAACCCGGCACTTCTTCCCTGAAAAATGTCTCATAGATAAAGGCCTGTTTTCGTCCTTCAATCTCAGCCCGGGTCAGTTCATCCATATCCAGGGCCTGCAGGTCGGCTACCTTGACCGCCACCGTGGAGATGCAGCCGGCCTGTACCATTTCATGGGCTGATCCCTCCTTTCGCGGCAACGGGTGGGTTCCTTTCTCCACAGCCTCTTTCATCTTTTTCTTCAGCATTTTTTTCCCGCCTGATTGCGAAAATGTATCCAAATCCACATTAGCCATTCGGAAGGTAGTCGTCATACTCTGAGCCGGTTCATGCTCTCCTGCCAGTTCATAGGGCAGGCCGCTTAAGTGACAGAAATCTGCATCACCGGACGCATCGATCACCCTTTTGGCCTTGATCTTGTAAAACCCGCTCTTGTGCCAGACAATACAGATGGTCTCATCACCTTCCGATTTTTCTACATCCACCAGGATCGTGTGCAGATACAGTTGAACACCAGCCTGCAGCAGCTGGCGGTCCCAGATATGCTTGAGCCGTTCGGGGTTATAGGTCACTCCCGTGCCGGCCCCATAAGTGTTTGGCCGCAGGAACAGGTCACCGGTTTCATCCAGGGCATCCACAATCCGGTCCGGCAACCCGGAGATGATTTTCCGGGGTTCATCACCTGGAGTAAAGAACCCGTAAAACGTGTCCAGCATCTGTGTGGAAGTGCCTCCGAGAAACCCATACCGCTCTATAAGCATAACCTTTTGCTGGCTGCTCTGCCGGGAAGCCAGTGCTGCCAGGCTGCCCGCCGACCCGCCGCCAACAACCAGGATATCTACCTGGCCAAGCACCGGTATTTGTTTGTGATTAAAAATATCCATGAATCAGCCAGTGTTGTATTCATTGGTTCCGGTTACACACTTCGTGCATGTCCGATTATTCAACTTCATCCTTCTTATTTCATTTGAAAGTTTAATTACTAAGGTGGTTTAATTCTTCTTGTCTGCATTTTTATCCATGCCAACATTTTCATATAGCCTGGCCAGCCGGTGGGCGTGTTCATCATAGGCGCTTTCAAATAATTCTGCCGATCGTTCAGCACCAACGGTCGCGCTGCCGCTCAGTACCTTCGGGGGCTGACCGGCCTCAACCAGGCGCTTGGCCACTTCCGATTTAATGGCATTGATCAGCAAGATCCCGCCAACAGATGATCCGGGAGCAACCGGGGTATCCAGATTGGGGATGCTGACCATGGCGTCCCCCACCGGCGCCCCGGTGTCCAGGATCAGGTCGGCAAAATCGCCCAGCTTTTTGCCATCCTTCCTATTGCTATTACTGGCGGCCGAATGTTTTTTGGTGAGGAGTGCCACCACTTTTATATGTTTCTTCTGAAATTCCTCGGCCATCTCAATAGAGACCACACTGCAGCCGCTGGAGGAAATTACAATCGCCGAATCCTGTTCATCTAAATCGAAATTCCTGAGAATCCGGCCGGCCAGACCCGATACATTCTCCAAATACATGGCCTGCCGCTGACCGTTGGCTCCAACCACAAGATTGTGAAATGACAGGGAGAGTTCAACAATGGGATTAAATCCGGGAAAAGAGCCATACCGGGGCCACATTTCCTCGACCATGATCCGGCTGTGGCCCGAACCAAAAACGTGGACCATTCTGCCGGCCAAGATGGTTTCTGCAAACCAGTCTGCTGCTTTTTTTATGTTTTCCGATTGGCTTTCAACCGTATCTACCAATTCCCTGCATTTGTCGAGGTATTGCTTTGATGGATCCATGGTAATTTTAAAAATGGTTAACTATTAAATATGTGTGAACTGATTCATCTGAATAAACGAACCCGAGTGTAATGCTGGGTTAAGGATTCACAAAGTAAGGATCACAATATAAATGAATCATTTTGTAAATAGGTTCAGAATTCAACTTATACTATGCCGGGTTCACATTTTAGGTTGAACCCGGCCATTAAAAACGACAGGATATCATATCCTAAATGAATTTCCAATGTTATCGATTATTCCAGGCAGAACTGCCTATCCCATACCTGTCGGGGTCGGGATCGGCCCTAACGGGCTTGTCATGGCAAAAAAAGGATGACGACTATTTTGAGTTGAACATTTTTGGACTGTTCCGATGTCACTTTGCATGGGCATCATAAACATCAGCAGGTTAACCCTCTGTTTTCATCGCATAAATCGCTGCACCCATGGCTCCGGCGAATTTATCAAAAGCAGCCGGTTTGACCGGTGTTTTAATTCCCCCGGGCCGCCATTCATACAGGCCGAGCAACTCATCCAGCGGATCAAACAAAGCTTCCCCGGCCTTGGTTATTCCCCCACCCAGAATGATGATTTCGGGTGAAAAAGCATTGATCAGGGAGCTTAATCCAACGGCAAGATTTCTGACCGATTCCAGCCAGACCGTGGTGGCAAGGGTTCCTCCTTTTTGATACGCCTCTACCAGTTCCATGGTTGAGCTGAACTTTCCCAGGGAACGCCTTGGCAGAGAAGCATTTCCAATGGCCTCTTCCAGGCTGCCCGGCATGTTGGTGATTCCCTGCGTGCCATGAGAATTGACGGTAATATGGCCCAGGTGTCCGGCCCGCTGAATATGCCCCTGGTAGATTTCCCCATTGATCAAAATGCCTCCTCCGACCCCGGTCCCCAGCGTCAGCATAATGATGTTTTGAAATCCCTGACCGGCGCCAGATGCACTTTCTGCCAGCAGCGCAGCCTGCCCGTCATTGATCACGGAGACGGCCGAATCGTTCTCATCAAAAAAATGAGCCCAGTTGAAGTTTTCCAGCCCCTGCAGCCGGCCCGGCATGTATGCAATGCTTTGATTGTGTTGGTCCGGAAGTCCGGGGGCTGACAGCCCGATGGCTGACACAGGTTTCTCAGAAATCCCCTGCAATTCTTCCACCATATTAAAAATCGCCGTTCTCCAAACATCAGCCGAATCCGATCCTCTGTCATTGGTTGGCGTGGTAAGGCTGTTAATAATCGTTCCTCCCGCATCAACCAAAACTCCTTTAATGTTGGTGCCGCCCAGGTCTATGCCAATTGCAAAATGTTGTCTTGTCATCATGTTATTCCGGATACTGTCCTTCGCTCAGGCTCCAACCACCATCAATACTCAACACCTGTCCCGTAGTGAAACGCGACTGATCCGACATGAAGTAGCACGCGGCTCCATCGAGATCTTCCGGGCTGCCGATACGCCCGTGCTGAAGGGGCTGCTTGGTTTTGATAAAACTCATAATATCGGCATCCTGTGCGGCCCGTTGGGCCATCGGGGTATTTACCAAACCGGGAGCTATGACATTGATTCTGATATTATCTTTGGCATAATAGGAGGCTATCGACCGGCTATAGCCGATTACGGCAGCTTTGGCCGCGGCGTAGGCATGGGTGACAAAAAATCCGGGTGACGGAGAATAGCCGAGCACCGACCCCATATTTAAAATGGTTCCTTCTTTTTCCTGCGACAGAAACGACCGAACCGCCGCCCGGTTGGACAGCATCAAGGATGTCAGGTTCAGCTCGAAGGTTTTGTTCCATCCCTCCAGGGTTAACTCATGCAGCGGCCCGTCGCCCATTCGCCGGCCGCTGCCTCCGGCAACGTGGTAGAGCCCGTCAAACCCCCCATACGTTTCCATGCATTGAGCGATGGCATCCGGTGCCGTTTCTTCCCGGACAGCATCGGCAGTGAGAACCCGCGCCTTATCGGGAAATGCTTTCTGCACGTCCCTGCTACGTTCATCATCCATGCCAACGGCCACAACCCGGGCTCCCTGCCCGATAAACGTTTTGGTGGCGGATAATCCCATCCCGCTGGTACCGCCGATGATGACGATTTTTTTGCCTTTTAAAATCATATAAGATGTTTCTTAATTTACAATTCTATTGTATTCGATCAATATATGAGGCCACAAGTGTTGTATTAATCTGTAATTATAAACCTGTGAGTCTGCTGCTGATGCGTCACTGGACTATGATGGCTGATCTGAATCACTTCATTTGTTTAAACCCCTCATCAGGCAAGCACTCACTGACCACCATAAGAAATATATCGGGCAACACTCCGGGAATCAGTTAGTATCAGCAAGCACCACACTCAAGTGTCGCGATTAATTAACTAAACTGGTGATTCTGAATGCATCAGACAGTAAAGTTGCATCCGTTATAAAATGTTGAACAATAATCTGTGATCGGGGAAATCATTTGCATGATAGACCGGATAATCAATAACCAATGAACTGATCACAACACAAGCCCGGGAACCTGCTGAACTCAGGATGATTCCCCAACAAGCTTTTCTATTACTTTCCCGGTGGATTTATTTTTCAGGATGACCTTCTTGCGCCCGTCCGGCAGGCGTTCTTCTTTGATCAGA
>SKRC01000234.1 GCA_007118695.1 Balneolaceae bacterium
ATGAGGCGATGGTGGCACTCAAGAAAGGGCGCGTAACAGTGGATGACGACCAGATCGACAACTGGCTAAATGCATGGGACGCCTACCGATTTAATTTCCCGAACAGACCTGTTAAGTGAAACTCATGAGATTACGGCGAGGCAGATTTACCCGCGAGCAATGCAGGCGTGGGGGGCGACGATCTCAGGAGGTGCAGGAGGCGGCTCGCAGGGAGCGGGTTTGTGTGCGTCGTCCGGATGAGGGGACTTTGCTTAGGACGATCCGTGTGACCGATGAATATGCGGGGGAATCGATTGAGATCCGGGTCTACCAGGCGCGGCGGAAGAACCAGGTGGTCGCGGAGGTTTTCGGCCGGCGGGGCTGTGCGTGCGGGTGGGATAGGATCATGCGGCGGCTGCGGTCTTTATGCGTCTGCCGGTGGATCGAGGGGGATGTTTGATTACGCGGCAATCCGCTCCCGCCAGTGCCTGAGTAATGATTCCGAAAGCAGGGCGTCGGCGTACTGATCGCTCGTAAGCTGTGGCGTTGAATGTCCGAGGAACTTTTGCGCTATAAATACCCCCCGCGTAGTGGCGATGTACGAGCCAAACAGTCTGCGGAGTTCGTGGGTAGGTTTTGAGCGGTCGAGACCGCGTTCTTTGAGCCAGGGGTTCAGTCGGCGCAAGACGCCGCTACGACGCTCGCTTTCGGGGCCGGAGAGCAGGAATCCAGGGGATTGCGAGACCGCGAGTATTTCTTCGACGGCCCAGTGTTCCATTTCCACCATGCGCTCCTTGCCGCTTTTCGACGAAAAGTCGTCGGCGTGTGTGATCCAGATCCGGTTTTGGTCATCGAACCACTGGCGCTGCGCGTATGCTATTTCTTTAGCGCGAAGGCCGGCCGTTACCGCAAGCAGGAAAGCGAGGTAGGCGTTGGGGTCGTTTTTCTTAAGTTCGTGCGCGTCGGTAAACAGGCGGCGAATAACGCTCTGTTCCGGCAGGCGGTACTTGGTGGAATGCACCCGGCGCCATGATTTCTCGGAGAAAAAAGACGAGAAGTCCGGGAGATTCAGTCCGTACTTGGCGACGGCTTCCGGGGCTAGAACCGGGCTCGCGCACCGAATGACGCTGTTCGTCGTCCGCTTCCGGGTCTGGATTTCTGATTCGGTCCGGGCGGCGACGAGCATGGCCTTCTTGAAGTCCAGGACGAATCGGGCGTCGAGGTCCGAGACTGAGGTTTCGGTGATCTCCGACTGCCGATGCCACGGAACGTTTTTGACACCGACGGGTTTCCCGAGACGGAAAGCCTTAACCCGCCTAACCATTGAGGCAAGCGCCCTCCGATATTCCCGTGCGGTTGGAGGCGAAAGCTCAAGCAGCTTTTCGCATTGCCGGTGCGCCTCCAGTAGCTCCCCGACGGTAGCGACTTTCTTGAGCTCCCGGGCCTGCTCGCGCCTAAGCTTTTCGGGCGCGAATTTCTCTATGGCCTCCTCGATGGTATGTGATCGAACATCGAGAAAACGGTCGATTTCATTGGCAAGGCTCTCGGCTTCTTTTCGTTCAGCGGGAAGGGTGAAATAATAAAGCTTCCCGAGCCAGCGTTTTGTCAACGTCCAGTGCTTGGCGTAAACGATCTCCCTCCGGTGCCTTCGTGGCAGCCGCTTGATGAGCACGCCGCGGCGTGTCCGTACCCGGGTAAGGCGCCCGCCGGCGTCCCGGTTGCCCGATCCCTCGTCTTGGTTCATGATACTTTTTTAATACTTTTTCGCCGGGGCTGTCAAGTGTCGGTCGAATGTCCATTACGCGCAAGGCCGCAAATCAAGCGAATTTCGTTATTGTATGGACACCCCTCAGACACCTAATATCAGATTTAGGATCTGGTGCCGAAAGGTGTGCGGGTTCGAGTCCCGCCCTGGGCATATAAATGATTTTCAGTATCTTACAAATCCGTATTATATTAGTGATTTGATTTTCATTGCCTAAGGTGATATCTTTTTGATACTTACGAACCACATGGGGAAACAGAGTGAAAAATTCGACATAGCCTCATGGCACCAGGCGGTTACGGACCGTCGCAACTCGATAGTCGAGGCCGTAGGCAAGGCTGTCTCGTGCGCGGCGGATGACGCATTCCCTTCATTGGTCGGGTTCGCGCTTGAAGGTCAGACGATGAAGTGCCGGATGACGGTCGAAATCGACTTCGACTTCACGCCCGGGAAGCAGCGCGTCGATGTAACCGGTCGTCCCGTCCCCCCCGAATCCATTGGTCGGGTCTCCACCAGGGAGATGATAAAAAATGGAAAATGACGGAATATTCGGGTTCGAAGATGGTCACCGATACCATTACACCGGTGAAGGACAGGCCCGGATTTCCCGTCAGTTGAAAAAGCACGAGACGGCCATCATAGCCGCCGCAATCCGGGAAAACCCCCTGGATCTTATCGCAGCCGGCCAGGGCGTAAGCTGGGAGGCGATTCGCCGCCGAGTGGCCGCCGTCGGCTTGACGCGGAGACGGGGGAGACCTAAAAATTTACCTCGCCACTCCCGGCAAATAAAAGACCTCGATATCCCGAACCAGTGACGGCGCGTCGTTGAAGGTGACGACGAACAAGCGAATCCGGATCCGCTCGCCCTTTCGGTTGAGACGAATCCGCTGATTCTCCTTACCGAAGACCAGCCCCATGAACCTCCCCCGGGTTCGACCCTCGGATTCGGCGTAAATGGCCGCGTAAGCTCGGCTCTTCCGTGAAAATGTGACCTGCAGGTTCTCGAAGTCCTTGAGCGTATTGGGCAGAGAAAAGTCCAGATAGCTGGTTTCGACAATCGAAAGGGTGGCGTTTTCGTACCACTTGGCGGCGCCTTCCCCGGTCTCGACCGGATCCTCCCATGCCGAAGGCCAGTGAATTTTCTTGCCGTTGATCTTCAGGACGAAGGTTCGGTCCTCCCTTATGCCGACATGCGGCTTCTCGTCGTCCGTTGGCTCGGTAAGGGTATATTCGTATTTCGATTCCAGGGGCGTGCCACGGGCTTCGTAATCGAATCGGGACTCCCCCACGTCGTCCAGGTCGGCGGCGAGCAGGTTTCCGGATGCGGTAAATGCCGTCAGTCGGGAACTCGGGCCGTTGAAGTCAGGTGAGATCGCCCCCATGATGAGATCGGGGAACCGCACGGGGCCGGTAATCGCCCTGCCGCGCATCTGATAGCAGTAGGCGCCATGGCCCGCCAGAGCGAGCGGGCAGAACGCCCAGAATATCCCGCGTTTGCGGTCGTAGGCGGTGAAAAAGTCCTCGGAATCGGAGAAACCGGCCATGTCACGGTTCCAGTCTCCGGAAGAGCGGTTTGTGGCGATCTCCTCATCCCGGGCGTTTTGCTTGTCGTAACTTCCGGCCCGGACCGAGTGGTCGTGATAAATCTCCAGGTCGCGGCCGAAAAAGAACTGACTGTGGGCTTCGTCGGCCACACAATTCGGGTTGATCGCCCCGGAATTGACGGGGGATCTTCGCTGCCGGGCCTTGTAGCCATCGGCCGTCTGTTCGAACCCGGCGTAATATACGGCGCCGGCGTCGGTATGGGCCACGACCGTCTGCTGGTAATGCGAGAGGGCCGTCACCCGCGTCGCACCGGTAAACCGGCATTCCACGTAAGATCGATCGAGGTTGTAAATCCCTTCATAAAAAACATGGACGGCGCTCGGTCGGTTCGTAACCCAAATCCGCAGGGGCTGGGCCTTGTTACCGCCGCCGTAAATCTCACCGCCGTCGGCGCGAACCCAACTTATGCATGGCGGAAACGGGATTTTCGCCTCGTCATATCGGCCGACGCCATTCTGTGGCCCCAGCATGCGCAAACGCCCTTCATGCCAACATCGGTTGTCCGCCTCGCCATTCCCGATGAATTGCCGGTCGCCTATTTTCGAGGCGAACCAACGTTTGCCAGACTCGAAATCGTGATACTTTTCGTCTTCCGGTATGTAGGCCATGGAGGGACCGAAAATGCCCCGGACTTCGGCATCCAAATCCTTGATCTCAAGCTTTTCCTCCCACCCTGATGCATCGAGCATCATTTCAGCGTGCATTTCGAGTAGCTCTTCGGTCAACCCCCGGATCATTTGCGGGCGGTCGTTTTCGAAATCCCACAAGACGAGATAGGCCTCGGTTCCGTTGTAAAAAGTAACAAAATGCGCATGTTCCCCGGACAGTTCCTTTTCGACAGCCAGTCCGCCGATCTTTTCCGCCCAGTCTTCTACTCCCCAGAGCGGAGACCACTCCGGAGGATTGCAGATCCCGCCTATTGGCGTGACCATACAGCCTTCGGCTTTACGGAGAACCGTTCTGTCCTGGGTGGTACTTTCTTCCTTTGTCTCGATTCCCCGGAAGCGTTTGATTCGGAATGATTGCATAGTGTTTTCCTGGTACGGGTCAAGGTTGGGTTAGGGGTCGGGGCCGAATTGAAATGAAGGTTTGCCGTATATTTTATCAGGAAAAATACTATCTCCCGATCCGCTACCTCCAAACGCCCTAAGCCTTACCTGACGAGGGCTGTTGTCTGTTGGGTCGGGCACAATATCCGGATCGGCATAACAATCCCATTCAGCTGATACGCTTCCCGATGGATCAACGTCGAAATCTTCGGCATCCCCTGGAGCCAGGGAAAAGGCCGAGGATCCGTAACGCAGGGTGTCGGTAAACCCCCCTCCCGACAGAATGTCATTATGTATTCGCAAGAAAGCATCAGACAGTGTTCCATAGTCAGAAGAAATGTTTATATTAGTAATCACGCTTCTACGACCATCGAGCTTATAGCTATCGGATGCTACCGAACCTGTTTGGTTTCCTGTTAATGTAGTTGAATCAGACTCCGGATCACTTAGGTAGTCAGTTTTTGCATCCTCCCAGGTCGGCTGGATTGGGTCTGTGACTTTTTGAAAGCTTTGCCTATCCTTCGTCAGCGGCGCTGAAACAATGTCCATTAAAATGAGAGCCTGCCTGCAAATATTCCAGTAATCCGACGACCTTAAAGACGAGTCTTCCAGGCTTCCCGCCGATGGATGGATTGCGGAAATCTCACTAGAACTGAGCCCAAGAGATTGAGCGGCTACGTAAAGGATGTCACGAAATGTTTCATACGAACTCGCTAGGTAAGTCACGTAATTCAATGCCGTGGATGACTCCAAAGTAAAAAAGTTTTCTGAAACCGATACTATCTCGGTATGAATCTGGCTCCATCCGGGACGCTTATTTGACACCAGAGGCGGGGTGAATCCTGAATCAGCAACGGGCGTTCTTTCCTCGATAGCCGACCATAGCTCGGAAATTTGATCAGGGGTAATCAGATCGCCGGGAGACAAGAAGTCTGTGAAAAATTGCCAAGCCATTTTAAAATACCCCGGTTTGCCAACCTATGGCTTTAAACGTATTTGCCCCCTCGGTAACAGTGCGGGAAAACAGACCATCATTTCCGCTGCCGCTGTGCAGTTGGAAAACAAATAACATTTCCGAATCTTTCGATAGAATCACCTGATCACCGACTTTTGGGCTGTTCCCGTTTATGGCAGATTCGATAGATGTCGTCATATCCGAATCCGACGGAAACGGTTCGCTGGTCACGGTCAGCGCCCCGGTGTGCAGCGTAGGAAGGTCCGCCTCACCCCCAGCATCCACCCGGTAAGCCGTGCGCGTCACGTCGCCAACCTCCACCTTCACCCGGTCGATGTCGCTCCCGGATTGGCCGGGGATCGAGCTGTTCTCAGCATCATCATCAGGGGCAATGAGGTAGTAAAACTTCGGGCTTCCGGATTCTGTTAATTCAACGAGATCACCGCCCCCGATATTCAGTGATGGAGTCGGGTTCGTGTAGGCATCCTGCAAGGCAGCCTGCATGTTCGTGTAGGAAACCGGATCGGGTGCTGTCCCGCGAACAACCCGCCGGGCGGATACCGGAAATTCTTCGTCCTCCGGGTCATCCACGTCGATAATCACCCGGTCGGCATCGTAATCCG
>SKRC01000246.1 GCA_007118695.1 Balneolaceae bacterium
CGAACGGGGATTCCATTCAGATTTGTCAGGGAAAAGGAAATTTTCATTCCCTCGGCAAACAATTGGTGCGGGGATTCCGGCAAACCGGGCCAATCTTGTGTCTGAATAATTTCCCCGGCAATATGTTCTATTATCTGATCCGAAAACAGACTGGGTGTTCTATGGCTGCCGAAATTCGGTATCAGGTTTTCCAGATCAATCCGGTCTACCCATGCACTGTAAAGTGCATCTTCTATCTCCTCATCCGTTGCTCCCATGAATAATTTATAGGCAACAACAGCCAGTGTCATACTTCCGGCCGAGGCGCCTGACATGACATCGATCCTGGCCGGGCCCCGTTTTACGTCTTTCAGCAGATGTACGATCCGGGCAAGTGCACCTCCCGAAAAACTACCGAGGCTGACCCCGCCCCCCATTATTAATGCAATTCTTGTTTCTGACATATTTATACCCCCATTTTGTTTTGCTTGTATTTGCTTTTTTCTGCTTCATTCTTCAGGAAAGAGTACTCCGGTTGCAACTCTTCATGGAAATAGTCCACCCCTTTTTTATTCTCAATCCGTGTGAATATTTTATCGACTTTTCTCATCTCAAATCCAGTATTACAGGAAGCCAGGTTACGGTAGTCCCTTTTATCTCGTTCATTTTCACTTGAATTCAGCGGTTTCAACTGTGGATGTGCATGCAGATCAATGATAAGACGGTTCATAAATTCAGGCGACCTGTTCAATGTTTGTAAGATGCGGCTGTTCAACTTCCGCCTTTTTTAAGTGGTTCAGTTGAGATGCCTTATCGTAATAACGATCGGCAGACTCAAAATCGAAATTTTCGGAATAGAGATCTCCGATCCGGTAATACACAAGAGCCCGTTCGATGTCGTTTAACTTGTTTTCAGCCAGCAATCGTCGTTCAAATACTTTCATGTTTCCAGCCTGGAAATAAGCCTCCGCTAAAAAACCATAATAGTAATCCAGGCTGAATTCATCCTCAGGTTGTTTTTTGTTCAGTTCCACGGCTTTCCCACAGTGCTCGATCATCCGGGGTAAATCCGGATTTGCCAGATTCCCATACGCTCTTCCAAGATTACAGTGATAAATGGGAGTCTGATCATCCTTCTCTACAGCCTTTTTGTAATATGGAATAGCATCCACATATTCGAACTTTTCGAAACAGAGGTTTCCGATCCGGTTATAGACCCGGGCCAGTTCGATACCGCTTAGATTGACTTCCGTCTGCAAGATTTGCTCAAATTCTTCCAGCTTTTCAGCCCGGAAATAAGCCTCCGCCAATAAATTATAATAGTATTCCAGACCGTAGGCATCACCCGGTTGCTTTTTCCTCAGTTCCACGGCATTCCCGCAGTGCCCGATCATCCGGGTCCAATCATTCAATAAACCAAAGGCCTGGCCAAGATTGCTATGATAGATGGGAGATCCGCCATTTTCGTCGATGGCTTTTTTATAAAAAGGTATGGCTTTCTCATAGTCGCCCTTTTCGAAATAGTAGTTTCCGAGACTATTATAGAACCGGGCCCGCTCTATTTTTCGTAATTTATCCTCTCCCGTCAACCTTTTTTTGAATTCTTCCGGCTTTTCAGCCCGGAAATAGGCCTCCGACAAATAATCGTAATAGTAATCCAGCCCGAATGCATCACCCGGATGCTTTTTTCTCCATTCCACGGCATTCCCGCAATGCCTGATCATTTGAGACCAGTCATTCAGTTCCCCAAAAGCCCTGCCCAAATTGCAGTGATAAATTGGAGATTCTTCGCTGAGATAAATGGCTTTTTTATAATTGGATATGGAATACTGATATTTCCCCTGCCTGTCATAAAGTACACCCAATAGGTTGTAATAAACATGATTTATATGTTCCAGCCCCTGGTTTCTGTTTATCCTGATTGCTTTACAATACTGTTTTATTAATTCGTCGATCTCATCATCCCGGTAATATTTTGTTGCCCAGTCCAGACTGTAAAAATGAACAGGATCGTGATCCAGCCAGTATTTGATATTTGCTTTAATCATTTTCAAACAGGCACGTTTTTCCTTCAGCCACTTGTCTTGGCCATTCTGTTTGGACAGCCTGTCGAGAACTTTTTCACACGTTAAGCTGACGTCAAAATTTTCAGGATAATAATCATTGTACAAATGCTTGCAGAGTTGAATTAAATCATTCGGATTTGCATTATCATCATAGGAAAGAACCTCGGCCCAGACACTCAAAGCATAAGCATCGTAATCCCCCAATCGTTCCCACCGCACTTTCCTGTCTTTGAGCAATTGAAACAGGTTCACATCCGCCCCTTTAACATCTTTGTCCAATTTCATACCTGATTCATCGGCTTCCGGATCCTTCTTGTAATCAGATGTGAGAGACGACCACATCGTATTTTTCAGTAAATTATATTTAGCTGTATCCATTTGATTTCTCGCCTGATTTTTCGCCGCTTCCAAATCAGCCTTTGCCGAATCCATCCCGGAAGGTCCTTCAGGTTCTTGTTCAGGCGATCGATTTGGCTTTTTTTTCTGTATTGCTGATAATCCGAAGCGGTACGCTTCCAGCACTTTGTTATACTTTTCAGCAGAGTGTTTAGCCAGTGAAATCACCGCAGCCTGCCATATAGGAAACTTATTGACAATATCTTCAAGATATTTTTTCGATTTGTATTCCGATTCCTTATCCGCTTTCCACCGGTACGGCAGATAGATATTATATTTGGCAACGATATTTTCGGGATACTCCAGGATAGCCTGTTCATATGCCCTCCCGGCCCGATTGAGGTATTCACTGTCTCCAAGCCGAAAATGATAATTAAAGCAGGCATTGCCGTAATCATTCAGAACAAAACTGTAAACAGCCTTGATAACTTTTTCAGATACGTCTTCATCCCTGGTTTCGCCTTCCTGATGGCTTTCCATCAGGCTGTCCGGACTTCTGATCTCAGAAGTATCATATTCAGCTTTGTTCACGCTCTTTTTTCGATCACGGTGTGTACTGACTGTATCACGAAACTCTTCATAACGTTTAAGCATCGAAGGCCCGATAAACTCAAAGAAGGGTGTGGCTGAACTCCGTGTGCTTGCAAGCACCGACCAGGCAGCCACGCCTGGATCCACTTGAATCGCCTGGTGGTAGAGATCGTAGCTGTCGTTAAATCTGCCTTCTTCTGCAGCGATCCGGGCAAGGCCATAATATAGCTCGCCCAGAAAGGTTTCACTGGCGATGGCTTTCAATTCAGATCCTTCCATAAACTTTTTCCTTGCCTTGTCAAGATCGCCCAGCAACCAATACAGGTGTCCCTCCGCCGCCAGCGCTGCTATATTGCCTGGATTGATCTCCAGAACGCGTTCATATTTTTTAATCACTCTTTTGATCCGTGCATTGCTGATAATTTCGTTACTTCTTCTGAAATACATTTCGAACCAGTATGCAAGCATATACTGGGCAAACTGAAATTCAGGTGCTCTCTCTGTAGCCTGCCTCAGATGGGGAATCTTTTTGTCCACATCAGGCTCTGTAATCCCTTTTGCCAAAAGATACAGGGCATTTTTCTCGCTTTGCGGAGGATCGATCCCTTTGGCTTTATCCAGATGCTCACGGGGTTTTTCCACTGCTTCCAGGTAAAAAAAGGCCAGCGCCGAAACTATATGCGCATCAAAAAGGATGCATCTTTGCCTTTCAAATAAAGACTCCGGCGGTTTGCGAAATAAATACCTATACCGTGAATCTTTCGGATATCGCAGAAAAGCAATGAAGTAATAAGACCATCCATCCTTGCCGGACGGACTCATCTTTTTATGAAGCAGTTCCATATGATGGATAACTTCCTTCAGTTCAGGTATAATTTCGAAAATCGGATTTATAAACCGTCCGCTGAGAATTGAAATGACTCTTCTGTAGATCAGGCATTTGGCATACCCGATTTGAATTTTTGCCTTGTGATGCTCACCGTTTACCCTGAAACGCCATAACAAGGGCAGCCTGATCATGTATTCGGTCAACTTTTTGAATCTGGCTATCTCAAAGTAGCGACGCGCTTCACGGTATAATTCGATTGCATGATCGTATGCATCGATGGTATTGGATCTTGCAAAATCCTCCGCTTCGTTAAAATAGGCCACCGCACGAAGATACTTTGTCGGAAACAGGGTCATCTTCTGCTTCACATCCGATTCAATCTGTTTGTAGATTTCTGTAGCTATGCTGGAATAGACCCGTTCAACGAGCTGATTATAACGATCGGCTGTTAATTTCCTCTGGTTTTTTTCCAGTTTGAACTTAACGGGAAATGCAAGAGTCGACGGCTGACCGAATGCCCCGATTCTCACCCTGGGCATAACATGGATGATCCGTTCATTGTCCCTTTTTTCACGGATGGCAAAATGCCCGTCTATGTGAATGTGTGCAAGTAACCGCAGCGCAGACTCCGCCATGGAGTTCTGTCCACCAATGCCCGGTTTTTCATCTTTTAAAGCGTCTGAATTCAGCAGGGACAGCCTTTTAATTCTCATATTCAGCCGCTCTTTCAGGTCATGATGCAGCAAATGAAAATGCCAGGTCCGCACAAACTCCGGTTCCGGATGATCATTATTGGCGGGTTGATCCTGCCTGACCGGATCATTCGCAGAATCAAGCCCCTCAACAGGTGTAAATTTGTCAATCCAGAACGTGTACCGGAAAGGTTCTTCGGATTCTTTGACCAGTAACCGGGTATGCCGGACTAAAAAAATGAACCCGAAGCCTGCCAGAATGATAAAAATGCCGGACATTGCGGCAATCATTTCATAGGCCGGAACGTACATGCCGGTGGGCTCGCCGATGATTTTCTTGTGTGTAAACTCTGCAAGAGCCGACAGATAGCCTAATACCTGATCTCCCGAAATCTCTCCAAACAAAAATATCCAGAGTTGCAGCAGTGCACCCAACATCATAACAACAATTCCACCCTGATTCCCGATTTGCCTTCGTCGACGAAGATGAGCTTCAACCCCCTGAACCCCCTTCAGTTGGTCGAATCCCGGTATCAGATCACGCAATTTCATTTGGCTTATTCCCCAAAATCTATAATAGAACCGACAATCATACCGAACAAGTCACTATCCTGAGGTATTGGTTTTTTCAATAAGTCTATGACTTTTGAAGAACATCCAATGTGCATCAGGTGCTTCAAGACCTTCTACATCACTTGATTACTAGATCACTTGATTACAAGCCTTAAATGACAATGCATACCTTTATAAATTCACTCTTACATCAATAATCCGTATTGATCCGTAAATGGACTTGTAAATGTACGGGTGGTTTTTTCTTCCAGGCAGTTTCCGGCGTACATACAGCGATGGCCACCGGTAAATTTTCCCCGTTAAGACCAACCGCATACTAAGTATAATGTGAATTTATCCGCAATTTATCACTACCTATTTTTACTATCGAATTTTTCACAACCATTAATCTTGAACCATTGCTGGAAGGGTTTGCAAAACGTATTCGTCAGACGATGAAGAGGCCTCGTCAAACCATTTTTCTGTGGTCCGATCCCGGAGCCTCAGGAAAAAATGTCTTTTGACATCGTTTCTTAAAATCGTCATACGAATTTTGCAAATCCTTGTGTCGATGAGAGAATCATTCGGTAACATTTCTAACACTTTTCCCTCTTGTATTTAACCGGGTATTATTCTGATATTCCGGCAGAAACGGGGATATATTAAAGCAAAACGGAGGGTCTATTATGGAGTTATACAAACATAAACTGTTAGCTGATTTTGCAAAATTTAATGAGACCAATAAAACGAGTGGTACATTTGATAGAGGGCTCCCGGAGGACATTTTGACCCGGCAGAAAGTGGAATACATGGTGCTCCCGGTCTCTCGCCCGGACTATCCCACGCCGGCGATCTTCCAAATATTACTGCCGGACCTGCCGGAATAGC
>SKRC01000060.1 GCA_007118695.1 Balneolaceae bacterium
GGGCTAATATAAGAATTCCGATGCCTCCCAAAACCCACGGACTTTGAAGCCAGCTCCCGAAAAGAGCGCCTGTGTATGCGGCTGCTACACCTAAAATACTATACATGAATACGATGCCAAGCACATAAATCAGCGCCATGGAAAAGGAGTGTTTCAGCTTGCTTGCCTCTCCTTTTTTGCTGCCGAAAAGGGATACCGTGATGGACAGCATGGGATAGACACAAGGGGTGAGATTTAGGGCCAATCCGATCAGAAAAATACCGGTAAATGCCCAAAACAGGCCGAGGCTGTCGAATAGTGCGGCAATTTCACCGCTGCCGCTTGCCGTCAGGGCATCGGTGATAGATCCGGATTGAGCTTCAAATCCTTCAAACAAGGATTCATTCAGGGCCTGAAAACCGGTTCCCTCAGCCGTGATCTCAACCGGGATAGTCAAATCCAGGGTATTGGGAGCCAGACAGACTTCATTGTCGCAGGCCTGAATGACAAGCGATGCACTCAGTTCATATGCACCCGGTTCAAGAGCCCCGGAAGCAGAAAGAGTAACCAAAATGGGGGACTCTCCCTCAAAGACATCTACCGGTTCTTCGGCGAAATCAAACCTGTATTCCTTCGATTGAGGATATAGAATTTCAGTTACCCGCAACCCCTCTTTATCTTCAATGTCGAGTTCGGTTGCGATCAGAAAATCAAGGGAAGGCCGGTTGGAATTGACATGCCAGCCCTCTTCCAGGTTTAACAGGACGGCTGTCTGGGCGGAAGAACCTGCCGGGAGTACATTTTGTGAATGTTTGACCTCAATATTGACCTTATCCTTACTCGACATCCCCTGGCCGGGTATGCTCCCCTGTTGCTGGCTATAGGATGTCAGTGGCAGGGCAAGCAAAAGGATCAGGAGATACAAATGCCTCCGGGCCATGGAAATGCCGGTATGTGATGGATCAGGTATATATTTCATTACTGCCGGGTCTGGCTGAGAATGTTCTCAATTTCAGTTATCAGCTCGTCTTCGGTCTGATCGCTGGTTAAGGTTTTCAATTCTTCGTTTGTATTTGCATCAACAAGTACCATATAACCGGTCTGGCCTTCATTCTTGTTGAACAGGTCGGTCAGGCCCAATCTCTTGGCCAGCAGGCTGGACTGGTGTCTGGTGAAATCATCAGTCATGTTAAACTTAACAAACAGGACTTCTTCGCCATTAAATTCCGGCATGATATTTTCCAGCTTCGGGTTCATTTCGTGACATTTGGGGCACCACTCGGCATCCATTTTAACACCTATGACTGATAGACTGGCATCCTTTTCTGATGATTGCGCCTGGGTTTCAGTTTGGACGCCAAAAAACAGGCCGGTTATCAGGATTAGGAATAAAGTTGTCTTCATCATATTACTATTCGGGTTGATTGGGGTTTGTTGTCAGATAATATATGATGCGTGCTATTGCAATTATCTTACATCAGTCCGCAGGGTAAAGGTGCTGATTTCACATTTTTTTTACTACCGGGCTATTCAACCGTAAAGGGTTAATGTGTTTAACTTCATGTGTGGCAATAAAATAAAGTATCAAAATACTTGAACTTGCACGTTGCCGGGCAAAGCGAATTACACCAAATATTGTTGAAAATAAAGACCTCTATTCAGCATAATTTTTCATGCCTCGCCAACACCTTTTTCAACAGAGATGCTATCCGGAAAAAGTTATCGGAACAAGTCCGGAGCTTATGCCATCCTTCGTCCTGGTAAGATTCCGGACTTTGGGTACATCCATTTATTTCTATATATGGATATATGGATGAGGATAATCAAACCGGCAGTGACAAATGAGTTACAAGTGGTTGGCAGCACTCAGCTGCCTGTTTCTTTTGGTATTATATGCGTGCACAAATAAGGAATCGATCCATATCGATGGATCTACCACCGTGTTGCCGATTATAGCTGAGGTGGCGGAAGAATTCAGGAGCCAGTATCCGGACATTCGACTCATCGTGAATGCGGGCGGGTCGGGGGTGGCCGTGCACCAGGTCGGAGCGGGAAGAGTTCATATCGGGATGATTTCCAGAGATCTTACCGAATTTGAAAAGGCCAGCTATCCGCAAGCCGATTTCGTCACACACATCATCGGCCGCGATGCGGTGATCCCGGCTGTCTCAAAATATGTCTATGATGCAGGTGTAAGACAACTGAGTATCGACCAGCTACGGGCAATTTATACCGGAGAGATTACCAACTGGGCAGAAGTTGGCGGGCCCGATCGCCATATCCTGGTTATCGACAAGGAACGCTCACGAGGTACACGCCATGTATTCATGGAGGTGATCACGGGGCATCCGGAAGCCGAAGCACCGGGTGCCGATCTTGTTCTGGGAGCCAATAATGAACTGCAGACGGCGATTATGCAAAGTAATTCGGCCATCGGGGTGCTTTCCTGGGCCTGGCTGAACGAGAACGTCAGAGGCCTTGCCGTCATCACTGACGATGGTGAGATTATCGAACCTACGAAGGAGAACATTCGAAACGGACAATTTCCTATCATCCGTAATATTGAATTGATAACAAACGGCCAGCCATCAGGCATTGCAAGTGATTTCATTGATTTCGTACTCAGTGAACAAGGCCAGAAAAAAGTGGAGGATTTCGGCTATGCCCGCGTTGATAACTGACAAAGTCGGCAAAAACTATGTGCTGTTCAGCACCCTGATCAGTGCCGGGGTTATTTTTATGATCCTGTTGATGCTGCTCATCTACAGTTGGGAGGCCATTACCCAAAACGGTTGGCAGCTATTTACAACTGTGTGGAATCCCCCTGCCGGCCAATTCGGTATTGCAAGCATGCTATATGGGACTGTGGCGGTCACGGTCATTGCCGTTGCCCTTGCCGTGCCGATCGGATTGATGAGTGCCATCATGATTTCAGAAATACTTCCCGGCAGATACCGCGTGATGGTCAAATCCCTGCTCGAATTACTGGCCGGCATTCCCTCCATCATCTACGGGTTGATAGGCGTCGCATTTTTCAGTCTTTGGATTGGAAATATTTTTGAATTGGATACCGGCAGAACGATTTTGACCGGCGGTATTTTGCTGGCAATCATGATCCTGCCGATCATCATAACCCTGTCGGAAGATGCGATCCACAATGTGCCGGACATCTACCGCGAGGCAGCCTTCGGGCTGGGCCTTTACAGGCATGAAGTGATCTTCAGCACGCTGTTGCCGATTGCCAGGGCGGATATCGCCGGTGCGGTTCTACTCGGCCTTGGTCGCGCCATGGGTGAGACGATGGCCGTGATGCTGGTCATCGGAAGCATTGACAGGATTCCATCTCCCGTTTTCAATACCCTGGTGCCCGGCCAGACGATCACTTCGAAGCTGGGACGTGAAATCACTGAGTCGGCATTTGGATCGGTTCACTTCAGCTCCATGATATTTATGGGGCTTATGCTGCTCATTATCGTTTTGGGCATCACACTGATTGCACAACGATTCATAAAACTGAGGAGCCGTCTGTATGAGTAGAATCCTGAAAAACCGTCTTTTCAGTGGTATAAGCTGGATCTCACTGGGCATCTGCTGCCTGATCCTGGTTTTTCTCATTGCCGTGATAGCCTGGAACGGGATAAAGGCCATTAATTTTGATTTTCTCATGAGCGAATCCCGTCATTTTGGAGCGTCCGGCGGGATATACTACCAGATTGTGGGCAGCCTGCTCATGGTGTTGGTTGCCGCACTGATCAGCCTTCCGCTGGCCCTGGGTACGGCTGTCTACAAAAGCGAATACCTGAAAAACAGCAAGCTGCAAATGTTAAGCGACAGTTTGATCTACGGGTTGAACGGTATTCCCTCCATTGTTTTTGGGTTATTCGGACTGATATTTTTTGTTAACATTCTCAATACCGGGATTTCGTGGTTTGTGGGATCTGTTATACTTGCCTTCATGATCCTGCCTACCATTGTCCTGGCAAGCTATCAGTCCATCAACAGTATTCCCGATCACTACCGTGAGAGTGCCCTGGCCCTGGGCATGGACAAATGGCGGGTCATCACCACCGTATTGCTACCACAGGGCATCAGCGGTGCCGTTACGGGGTTGCTTATCGGTCTGGCTCGGGCAGTGGGAGAGACTGCCCCGATCATGTTCATCGCCACAGCGTATTCCGGCGCCCGGTATCCGGATTCCCTTCTGGAGCCGGTTGCCGCTCTTCCTACCCATATCCTGGCTCTTGCCCAACAGGCAACCGATCCCGACGCATTGCAGGCTGCCTGGGGTGCAAGTTTTGTGCTGATCTGTCTGGTTACCTTATTCAGTATATCAGCCCTTTTCATTAGAAAACGAACTCAAATTCTCTCAGAACGATGAGTGAAAAACATTCTACGCTGAAACTTATACAAAACGGTCTTTCGAAACATCCGGAAAGTGTGCTCAAGGCCATTAATTTGTCCGTCTGGATCAATGATTCACTCATCCTGAACGATATAAATCTTTATGTAAAGCGCAACAGAATCAACTGTATTATCGGGCCCTCGGGTGCCGGGAAATCGACCCTGATCCGGAGTTTTAACAGGATCAATGACGAAACCGACGGTCTCCGGGCCAAAGGCAGCATTCGTTTCAATGGATCAGATATCTATGATAAAGATGTCGATACATCATGGCTGCGCAGCCGGATCGGGATGGTATTTCAAAAACCGGCTGTATTTCCCGTCTCGATTAAAGCGAATGTACTAATGGGGATCCGGCACCACAGGAAGCTCACCCGGCTGGAAGAGCTGCAGGTTTCAGAGAAAAACCTGAAGGCCGTCTCGCTATGGGCCGAGGTTTCTCACCGCCTGGACGACAAAGCTTCCTCCTTGTCGGCAGGCCAGCAGCAGCGTTTATGTATCGCCAGGACCCTGGCGGTGGAACCCCGGGTCATTCTGCTCGATGAACCGACCTCGGCCCTGGATCCGGTATCGTCCAAATCCATTGAGGACCTTTTGATCCGCATGAAACAGAATTATACCATTTTGTTTGTAACTCATAATATTCCGCAGGCCAGGCGGATTGCCGACGAACTGATTTTCATGTGTGACGGAAAGATCATCGAAGCCGGCCCAAAAAAACAACTGTTCAACCATCCCCGGAAAGAGGCTACAAAGAAGTATTTGGGAGAAGATATCTGTGATTGTTAAACAGAAAAAATTGCTAAACCCCGGATCAAAACAGGAATAAACAACCGGTTCCTCCACTGCTTTTGGTATTTGCATTGGTACTTATATTAAAGGAACTCTATAAAGCTCAAAATTCTTATATTTTTACATAAAGTCTTTGGCACCATGGACCGAAATTATTTTTTACAGACTTTACTAACCGGCGGATTGATGATGGGATTTAAGGGCAGATCATTATTTCCGGAAGGGACTCTTTCCAGGGAGGAATTGATCCACATATGGCAGACTTCCGGGGAACTGACACTGGAATTTGCCGAAGCCATGCCGGCCGCGGATTACCTGTTTCGTCCGACAGACCTGGGGGATATCTACACCTATGGCGGGCAGATGCAGCATATCGCTGAAAACAATGTCGGTCTGCTCAGAAATTATATTACCGACGAACCCCGTCCTGCAATCCCCGTTGAAAAGGATGATGAGAAGGAGGTTATAAAAGAGAACATTCGCAAATCCTTTGCGTATGGAACCAGGGCAATTGAAATGTTATCGACAGAGGAGATGACCGAGATTGTTGATTTTTTTGCACGTCCGCTGCCACGCTGGCACGTGCTGTTCATTGCCCAGGATCATACGACTCACCATTGTGGTCAGGCGGTTGTGTACCTCAATGCAAAAGGCATTGATCCGCCTTCCTGGCGAAAGTGGTGACAACTATGGTGACTTCTATAAAAAAGAAAGAAAGTCAAAGATATTCTTACCCCATGAC
>SKRC01000283.1 GCA_007118695.1 Balneolaceae bacterium
AGGTAAAAACCACTGGGGGCACATTTGTGAATGATCCTTCCCTGTCGGCCTCCATGGCCATGGAAAAGCCGCTTGCCCTCGGGATGAGTCTTCACACAGGTGATCTGAAAGGGGACATTTTCCTGACGTTTATGGATGAGGGTAAACTGGGATCAGACCGATATGATGCCTACCGGCTTGAACCGCTTTCCGGCGTAACCTATCTGACCTTTTTTACATCCGATGGCAGACCCGAAGATGCACCTCTTCAGATAAATAACCTTCCACGTGATCTGGATCAAAAAATCATTATCCCGTTGCAGGTTGGCGGTAAAAAGGATGGAGTGCCGATATCCGATGATTTTACCCTGGAGTGGGAAATACCGTCCGACTGGCCGCAGGATTGGGTGATCACCCTGATGGATCATAAGACCGAGAAGGGGATATCCATGCAAAACCAGGATTATTACACTTTCTGGCACGAGTCGCCGGGTAATCAGATGCTGAGGGCAAGTGCGAAACCATCATCAGACAAATCAAAACTGAATATGCCAGTGCAGCTTATGAACGAAGCCGGTATTGTCTCACCTGAAGCCCGGCCTGCGAGGATGACAAGCAATGCCAGGGAATCGCGTTTCACTGTTGTGATTGACCCCGGAGGTGATCCGAATTCTGCCGAGTATATTCCGAATGAAGTGAAACTCAGGCAGAATTATCCCAACCCGTTCAATTCATCCACCAACATCCGAATGACACTGCCCCAGACCAGTGATGTGGTACTTGAGGTTTATGATATGATCGGCCGCAGGGTTGCAACCCTGGCCAATGGCAGCTTTCCGGGCGGCAACCATACCTTCACCTGGGACGCCTCGAATGTAGCCAGCGGAATGTACATCTACAGGCTAAGTGCAGGTCAGTCCGTGCAGTCGAAGAAGATGATGCTGATTAAATAGTTGACAACAGACAGTAGACAGTTGGCAACTTCCAACATCAGCCAGCGCCCTGAGTCTGTTGAAGGGTGGTGATAAGGGGTAAATGAGAGGCTTTTCGGGCTTTTTAAATACAGATATCCAACTTCACGGGAGTTGCGAAACTCTCAGTGAGGGATTCGGGGCAGAAATTTTGTATTTTGAGCCAAATTAATTTAATCCACAAGTTTCCATGGGTTCATTTGGTGTATTTGAATGGCTGATAATTATTGTCATCCTTGTTGTATTATTTGCAGGAAAACGACTGCCTAAGCTTATCCGTGGTGTTGGCCAGGGTATTATCGAGTTTAAAAAAGCATCCAGGGATGAAGACGAGACAGACAAGGAGGAGGATAAACACTGAGATATAATCAGTGCTGCAGTGTGTCAGTGTCAACAGTGTATCAAATCGGTCTTTGCACCTGGAAATTAATTCTAAACGTGGTTTAATTTCCTGATCCTTTGGGTCGGAACATATTGAAAACTAAAATCAGATTGATACCCCGATGGCCCTGCCTCGGGGTAGTTCATTTACTGACACACAGAAACACTGCCCCATTGACACAGTGAAATACGGTTTACTGGATTTTTATGCGAATTATCAGTGGTTCCCCTTCATATAACGATTGCATTCTGCTGTAAAAACCGGTGAAACTGCTCCAGGATCTGAATTCACGATCGACAAGTATATGAATTTCACCATTTCTTCCCTCAATCAGCTGGCAGTCAGACCCGGTTCTTTCATTGCATAGATCCAGTTGATCCGCCCACTCTCCGGCTTCCAGGGAATGATCCGTCTGGAGTTGAAACGACAGGCTAACAGGCCTTAAGGTAGCCGGATCCCTGAATGAGGTCGGTTCAACTGGGAGCTCCATTTCCATCAGCTCGTCCAGGTACTGATCCGCATCCCGTTTGTTGCTGAACGGCCCTGCATACACCCGGTACAGGTCGCGGTCCTCCAGGTGCATGATTTGCAGATCCAGATTGAACTGTTCAAGCATGGCATATTTAAAATTCTCTGCATCTTCCAGGGATCTGTATGCGATCAGTGTTACAAGAAATCTAAGGGGTACTATTTCATTGACTTGAGATGGATCAGAGCAATTGGAAAGGATCGCGTATTGGTGGTGTGAGGCTATTGATGAGAACCGGTTTAATTTTTCAATAGCTTCCGACAAGGTTTCAACCGGGTCGGTTTTCATGGCATACAGATCGGTGTTTTTGTTGAAGTAGATCGTGATCGATTCATCGAACTCATCAAGGGCAAGTTCAGCCTGCCCAATGGTATAGTCCATATCCCGATAGCTGCCAAATTGGATAGAATAACTGCAAGCAGGGGCCTCCCGGATTATTCTGTCATCCCGTTCCGGAGGTGTCGGGAGATCCTCAGTTTCCGGAAGTGGGGGGGGATCATCAACGGTCAGCGGCGGGGGACGTATTATTATTATCAGATCATCAATATAGTCTCCCTCGGATGAGGCTTCTATTTCGAATTCCAGTATTCCCGGTTCGGCAACGGCATTGAGAAGCTCCAGCTGCGCAGGATCTACCTGCAGCTGATATTTTCCGGGATGGACTTCATAGGCGTAGAACGACCCATCGGAAAAGGTGCGAAATTCGGCTCTGTACGGATCAGTGCCTTCGGGATTGTCAGTCTGCTCGAGGATTAACCTTAGCCCGGCGACACCCATGGCGGTGTCACCGGCTTCACGTAAAACCTGTCCCTCGATAACACCCGACATATAGAGCGGTATATCCAGGATCTTGTATTGATTGGGATCCGTTACAAACGAGAAACTCTCAACCAGGGGGACCAGCAGGGGGTTCCGGATGGCACTTTTGTTCACTGTCATGTTGTATTGCCGGTAGGGTTGCAGCTGGGAAAGATAGGTGATTCCTTTTTCCGTTCTGACGGCACTGCCAGCCCGTTCGATGCGTATGGCCGTTTCTTCAATCAGTTCATCACCATCATTGAATTCACCACTATTGTTGTTGTCAACAAACATGCGCACAGCCACTGCCGAGCGGCCCACCTGTTGCCGGTTTCCTGTCACAACCCTTTGGTTTCCGGAGTCGTAACCGACCGATCCCCTGACACTTTGGGTCAGGCTGCTTCTGTCTCTTGTTGAGCGGGCAATGGAATTACTGCGAAAACTGTCGAAATCGATGGATAGGCTGGCGCTTGCATAGTTAAAATCACCCAGAAAATTTCTGCCGGCCGTCAGCTGGAGGCGTCCCCGCTGGAGGATGCTCCGGCTTGCCTGGAACTCAATATCCTCAAACTGGTTCATTCCCGTTGCATAATTGGTCCGGACCCGTAAAAGTGTGCCCCTCAGAATATTTGGCATATTCCGGCTTCTCGGGACGGTATAGGTGGTTGTTGCATTAAGCCTGGCAAGCGGTGTGGTCTGTGCCGAAAACCGGCCGAGCTGGGTGTCACGGTATCCCAGGCGAAAATTGAAGCGGTTGATACGCGTGCTCATATTCAGGTTGTAGCGGTAAATTTCGGTCATTTCGCGCTCATCCCTGTTCATCGTTGCCCTGAAAAAGAAGGGGAGATTTCCGATTTCGAAAGGTGTAAAAATATTGACGCGCAGATTGTTGAGGTTCCGGCCCGGATTGTAAACACCGCCCTGCCGGGTAAAATGGGTGTAATTGATGTCAAAACTGGCTGATGAGGGGTAAATCACGCCGGCATTGACCCTGTAAAACGCCTGTGAAGCCGCTTCAACAGTAACCAGGTAATTGGTACTGATGCGTCCTGTCAGTGAGGTACTGAATGTGGGCAGCCCATTGTCGTGAAAAAATTCGTAGTACTCTACCCCGCCCTGTGCAGATAATCTGTTGCTGATTCCTGTACGTACATGACCCTTGGCTAATAAGCCGCGGTCGGTAGTACCGGGAATCGGGTTGTCCAGGCGGCCGGCGTCGATCGAGTAGTTGATTTCACCCGGCGGGACAAAACTGAAGGGAACCTGCATCCGGGTTAGTTGTTGTGAGACTTGTCCGGTTGGGCTGTAGGTTCGAACATCAAACTGCGAAGTGCCATACGTCAGGGGGACCTGAAAGCGGTAATTACCGAATTCATCGGCCCTCTGATAGTCAATTAATACGTTGTTTCGATAGAGTTCCACTTCCGATTCCGGAGCTGTGGTTCCTGTAAAAGCATAATCATCAAAAAGAAATCTTGGCTCAATCGGTTCATTTGTGAGTTGAATGCCGGAGTAGGCCGACTGAAGCAGGCCATGTGATACGGTTTGGCCGGTTGTAATCTGGGTTAGCCAGTTCCGGTCTTCCAGGGCATAGCGCCATCGCAGATTGTTTGAGCGAAGTGAACTGGCTTGATGCGACCAGTTTCCGAAGATATTTCCCTGCAAATCTCCGCCAAGTACCTCCATGCCGATTCCTGTATTGTAGAGATAACTGTTGTTTCCTTCCGAGATATTGGCTGAAAAATTGTAATCAAGGAATCCTGCGTTAAATATTTGCCGGTTGCGGTCGTAACGCAGATCGTAGAAATCGCCAAAAGGATCCGGTTGGGTTCGAAGGGCACGCTGGCGCTGGCGTTCTCGATCCCGGCGGGTTTCAACCGGCAGGGTTTGGGCCGAAGTGAGTTGAAGCCGGAGATTGTTAAAATCGACATAAAAATCGAGCTCGAACAGATCCCGGAAGATATCGGGGTGCAAAAAAATATCCAGTTCTGTTAAGATGAAATCGTCGGCAGTGAGTTCAATTTCCCGGTTGGCTAACGTTGCCGTAAGCCTTTCAAGGTCGATTGCATATTCACCCAGTTCCATAAACTGCCCGCTGATTCTGTTGGCAGCCGGATCGATGTCACTTTCAAGACTCAGGGCACTGAATAACTCATGTTGAGGCAGGAAAAATTCTCCATCTCTGTAATAGGCGATAATATATTCGCTGATCAGGTTTTGGTAACGGAACGTCAGAAATACTTCCTGGTCTTCATCTGCCACCTGGGCAGAAAGAGGGCTTAAAGGCAGAGAAATAAACGTGGCTGCCAATAATAGATATAGAGATATAAGCCTGATCACTCAATCGAAAATTCTTTGGTTTTCGTAAAAGGGTCCACCCGTATCAGGTCACCGGAAGAAATGTCGCGACGTTCGGTTTTAAACTGAAATTCGGCAGTATAATTACCGGGATTGAGATCGGACAGATTCAGATTCACCCGGCGTGTGATATCAAAATAGGCAGAGAATGTGACTTCCTGTTCCCTGACTACTGCGCCGTTGCTGTTGCGCAGGGTTATCTGTGCAGTTCCGATGTACGGAGAATTGCCGGCACGTTCTGCATCAATCAAAAAGATTCCACTCTCACCCTCCTGCCGGAATGTAATTTCCTCAATGTCCAGTCCGGTCGAAACACTGCCTTTTTTGAAGAAGGCAGGTATGACCTGTTCAAAATTGATGTTGATCCGTGCTGCTACGGCTTCATCGCCGGTTTCCGCTTCAACCGGCGGGCTGAGGGGCGTTGCAAGGATGTTCATTCTGCTCCAGTAGGTCCCGTCATCTTTAGCTCCATAGCCTCGTGCAGCCAGACGAACGGTCTGTCGCTGGCCGGGCTCGAGGACAAAATTTCTAGGGAAGGCGTTTACGTTGTTGACAAAAGATGCGGCATGTCCGGTTGTATCGTAATACATGCTCACATTGCCCTCCTCGTTGCTGACGGAGTAGCCGAAACGGAAACCTATGGTGATCTCCTGGGCTGTTTGTGAGCCGTTGGATACAATCACATTGGCAAATGGAGAGCGGTCGCTCATAAACACTGCAGTTGGCGCAATGCTTATCTGGGATTTTACAGATTCAACATCTGCAGAGATTATTCCTGCAGTGAGGATTAGTATGACCAGGTATTTGACCGGTATCCGGTATTTGGATGCTAGTAACATGGCAGGTTGATTTGGGGGTGTTAGCTGTTGCAATATAATAAA